>NZ_CEXWTU010000008.1:0-21417 GCF_982758155.1 Marinagarivorans sp.
GTGAGACCGAGCTGATACTCGCAAGCGCCTCGCCGCGAAAGCCCAGGGTGGCCACGGCCTCTAGATCGTCGAGGTCTTGAATTTTACTGGTTGCGTGGCGCGCTAAAGCCAGAGCGAGATCGTCTTGCGCGATCCCCAAACCGTTGTCGCGAATCCGCATGAGCTTTACACCGCCCGCCTCCACTTCCACATCTAACTGCGTCGCACCAGCGTCCAAGCTGTTCTCCAACACCTCTTTAATCACAGACGCTGGGCGCTCGACGACCTCACCGGCAGCAATCTGGTTGGCTAGGCGGGGGGAAAGTAAGCTAATTTCAGACATCGGCACTCAACGCTCTATAAAAAATTAAGGCCGCAATTCTAACGTAAGGGGCGAATAAACAAAGCACGTTATTAACCGCCAATGCACAGTATTTACATTAAACACTGGACGCGATCTAAGGATCCATCGCTATAATGCGCCGCACATATGCCGAGCACGCTCTATTTTTATGAAGAAATTTTCGTTTTTAAAATTGCTTTACGCCAAGCACAAAGAAGAGCTATTGCGTTTTGCTCTGCGAAAATTAGGCAACCCCGATGATGCCGAAGAGATCGTGCAAGATACCTTTCACAACATGTTCAATGTGGAATCGGCCGAGACACTCGAAAACCCGCGCGCCTACCTTTACAAAACCGCCAACAACCTAGCACTCAACCGCCTGCGCCAAAGCAACCACCACAGCGACTATTTACAGCAATGTGACGATACCGCCACGACCGTTTCGCTAGAACGCAGCGTTATTGCCGAAGATGCGCTGGCGCAAATTCAAGAATGTGTTGCCCAGCTACCGATTGCAACTCAGCAAGTGTTTTACATGAACCGTATAGAAGGCAAAACTTACGCTGCCATAAGCCGTGAGTTGGGCATGTCTGTGAGTAGTGTTGAGAAGCACATGATGAAAACATTAAAAATTTTACGCGAAAACAATGAGGAATAATGGCCGTGCGGTGTTCTAAAGGTAGTTACCCATTGTATGCACAGGCGCAGCAAGTGAGAAAACCATGAAAACCATCCTTCGCAATCAGCTTAAGCGCATGCTGCAACGCCATTTGCACAAGCAGGCGCTGGCATGGCTTACCCGCTTGCAATCACCAGATTTAAGCGCTGCCGAAGAAAAGGCTTTTGCCGAATGGCTTGCCGGTGACCCTAGCCGCCAACGGGCTTATATTCAAGCCGAAGCTCTCTGGCAAAATGAGGGTGCTGTCGCCGCACAAGCCGCAAAGCAATCTTTGCGCGCACGTAATAATGCCACCCGAAAATGGCAATGGCCCACGCTTTGGGTTGCTAGCCCACTGGTAACAGCCTGCGTATTAGCGGTGTTTTTGTTTATACGCCCCGCCGCACCAGAGCTGTACTTCACCCCAGAAGGCGAACGCCAAACCTTTACCCTCGCCGACGGCAGCCAACTGGTTTTACAGCCCAATTCACGCATTACAGTGGCGCTATCTAGCCACAAACGAGAGCTCGAATTACAGCAGGGCGAAGTATTTTTTGATGTAGCCAGAGATACGACCCGCCCTTTTATTATTCAAACACCCGGCGGTAACGTGGCGGTATTAGGCACACAGTTCTCCGTCTCACTGGCAAGCCAAAGCCCGCAAGTGACCGTGCTTGAAGGCCGCGTAGCGGTAACACCGGCCAACACTCCCGCGACCGAGCTAACCGCAAACCAACAGATCAACTTTAAAAGCGCGGCAGCCGGTAAGCCTCCGGTTAATGTGAACGCAAAAGACTCTCTCGCCTGGCGCAAAACACGCTTTATCTTTAAAGGCGAACCTCTGGTCGACGTTACCCAAAAACTGAGCAACTACTTTGGCCGCACAATTGTTCTCGCGAGCCCCGAGCTAGAGCAGCAATCGGTAATGGCGGTTATTCAACTCGAAGGCTTCGAGCAAGCTTTAAGTACTTTAAGCCAATCTCTATCGTTGAATTTAGATTATCGCAACGATGGCAGCGCAGTACTCGAGAGCCAGCCATAGCCACCATCTCCTTTTTACGCCCTCACAAAAAAATATTCACTTTTTTATGAGGGGTTTTGATTCTGCGGTGTTTTACCTACAGAGAATGTAAGCCAAGCAGGCAAAATGGAATCTCATGGATAAAGGACACCGCTATAGGCAAAGGATCAAAGAAGACCGGAAGTACAAAATTTAGACACTGAATTAACAAAGGAAGGGTAACCGCAAAGGATTTTAGGTTAAAACACTAAGCCATCATACAAATAGGCAAGGACGCTTATACAGCGCAACGACTTTGTGTGATCATACGCCGAAAGGATTCGGCGCATTTTATATGCTTGCTCCGCTACACATAAGCCGCCAAGAATCAGCAACGAAAAAGCCTCACTCACCCAATCTAAACGTGAGCTTTTTACACATAAAAGCTTATGGATGAATTATGTTAAAGATTTCTGCCCGCTTTTCGCGAACTGCTGCACACGCAGTGTTTGCAACAATGTTTACAACAACATTTACAACAACCAGTATCGCAATAGCGTTTACGCCTTCAGCTGTAGCATCAGATGTGGCCGCGCCAGACATAACACAACCCGCTAGCGCCATTATTTATTACGATTTACCGGTACTGCCATTAGGCCAAGCTTTGCTGGAGTTTTCTTTGCAATCGGGGCTTTCCGTGGTTGTGCAACAAGGGAAAGTCGCGGGATTTAATTCTAGCCCTATTATTGGCGGCTATCCTGTCGAAAAAGCACTGCGGCATTTATTAGCGCACGCACCGCTTGATTTTAGCTACCAAGCCGATGCCAAGCGCATCGTCATTCATGACCGTCCCACCCCCATCAGCGACCCCCAAAACACACCCAAACCACAACAACCTTTAGACGCTCTTCTCGAAGAAGTCATTGTCACCGGAATAAATTTACCGCTACGCTATAACACAGTGACTAGCTCGCAAGTACACAACGGTTTATCCGTTTACGATACCGCTCGCTTTCTAAGCGTGTTACCCCAAGCCTTAATTGAAGATCAAGCACCAACCGACATTATGGAATTACTGCGCAATAGCAGTAGCATTACTCCCGCCGATGGCCTCGCCGACACCAACGATGACTTTTATATTCGAGGCTTTCCCCGAAATGCCTTGTACTGGCAAGGGTTTCGATTAGACGAACAGCTCGGCACTAAAATTTTACCGGCCGTGGTTGAGCAAGCGGAGATTTTAAAAGGCCCCTCTACCCTACGTTACGGTCAAGCTGAACCCGGCGGCATTGTTAACCTTGTGGGTAAAAGCCCGCTAGACGAACAACACCTAAAACTAGGCCTACGCACGGGTACCGGCGGCTATCAAAACCAAGAAGCTGACATCACCGGTGCCTTCGATAAAAACTCCGTACTCACTTATCGTTTAATCGCGGCACACGAAAGCTTTGATGAATTAAAGGACCAAAGCGATGGCGAAAAAACGGCTTATTACCCTGCACTTCGCTTCAAACCCAATAATAAAACCCATTTTGAGCTCGCGTATTTACAACAAGAATCAACCTACCAACGCGACCAAGGTAGTATTATTTTTTCCCCGATTGGCGACGCTGTAGATGTTTTTGCTTTAGCACAAACGGCGCGGCAAGCTAAGCCTAACTTTGATGCCAAACTCTCGCTCTGGAACGGAGACTTTCATTATGCTTTTAATAATAGCTGGCAAATTAGGGGGCAAGTTTCGGCGCTAAGTGAAACCCAATCGGGAGTACGCGGCGACAGTGATATCTTCATCACGACCAGTCCGCTCGTTCGCCCCGACGAAGTAAACCCCGGCGTACTCATTGTTGCCGGCGAAATTCCACTGCAAACAACGCCGAGCGATCCACTAGCCACAATCGCCAAGATACAAAGTATTTACGATGAAAGCGCCAATGTAGACAGCGAAGCTTTTAGCCTTAATTTACAAGGGTCGCCAACAATATTGGGCTTGGCCAACCATGTTTTACTGGGTGTCGATAGCCACTCACAGACCGTTGACGAAAGCATAACCCTAGAGCAACGCGAGGATATTGAGCGCATTGCACTAGGCAATAACAATACCCCCGAAGCCGTCACTACCGAGCGCCTTGTGTTAGGTTCACTCATAACGCGCCATCAAAATTTGAAATACCACGATTATGGTATTTACCTACAAGACAGCATTGAGCTAAGCACCCGCTGGGTCGCCTCTATTGGCGGCCGCCATATGGTTTCCAAAGCCGAACTGCAAACACCTCAAAATAACTCACCCACCGAGCTGCCCAGCTTTAAAGAAACAACCGCGCAGCTAGGCTTAGTTTTTAAAGGGGGCGACAACTACTCGCTTTACAGCAGTTATGCACAAGGCGTAAAACCCAATTACATTATCGATGATATTGGCAGCGTGATTGATGAGCCCGAAAAATCTGACCAGTATGAGCTCGGGGTGAAAGTCTTTTCTCTCGCCAATGGCCTCAGTGGCACCTCATCCATTTACCGTATAAATAAAGAAAACATAGTTGATATTCAAATTTGGGACGGTGTTAGGCGCGCTATTGTTCAGGCAGAGCAAGCCGTACAAGGCTGGGATCTAGACCTTACCTACCAACCGAAAGAAAACATTAATATCATCGCAGCACTGTCTTTTTTGAATGCCGAAATCACACAGGGCAATAATAACGGCAATGTGCCGGCGCACGTTGCCGACACCATGTTTAACGTTTTTATGAACTACAAGCCAGCCGGCTTCCACACGCAAATGCCGCTAAGCTTCACGCTGAATATGCTCTACGTCAGTGATCGCTTTGGTGATGATGCCAACCAACAACTATTAGAAGCCTTTAACGTTGTCGACCTTGGCGCATCCTATGAATGGCAAATCGGGGAATCCCAGTTGCGGGTGCGCGCTGATATGAAAAATGTTTTTGATACAGATTACTATGAATCCAGCGCAGGCCACCTGCGCTCAAATACAGGAATGGGGCGTACCTTTATCGCCGGTCTAAGCTTAAGCTTTTAATCGGCTGTAGCCCTAACGAAAATCCCTTCAGCTAGAAGGGATTTGCAGCTTCTGCCCTATTTTTATTGAGGCATTACTCAAGCGGTTATACTCTTGCAGGCGCTTAACGCTCACACTGTGGCGCTTTGCGATATCAGATAAGGTATCCCCTCTAGCGATCACATACTCCGAAGGTAGATTTTTTCGCTTCTTCTCTAAATGCCAGGCTAACCAACTATCGGCTGGTGGTTGTTGCTCGAAATAATGCTGTACGCCGTCAAAAATAGCTTTAGCCATGTACTTGCGATAACTGCGTGTTGCCAGCTTGTTCGCCTCATGCGGGTTAGAAATAAAGCCCGTCTCAACCAAAATTGAAGGGATATCGGGGGATTTCAAAACAGCAAAACCCGCCTGCTCCACTTGTTTTTTATGCAAACGCGAAATGCGGCCCATATTTTTTAATACGTGATCGCCAACTTGTAAACTATTAGTGAGCGTTGCCGTCATCGACAAATCAACCAACACACCCGCAAGTACGTCATCTTTATCGGTTAAAGAAACCCCGCCCACACCACCAATTAAATCAGCATCATTTTCTTTCGAAGCTAAAAAACGTGCCGTTTCACTCGTTGCCCCTGTGCGCGATAATGCGAATACAGAAGCGCCCCGCGCTTTAGGGTTCTTAAAACCATCGGCGTGAATAGACACAAATAAATCCGCTCTTAAATCACGCGCTTTATTACGACGCTCTTTTAACGGTATGTAATAATCGCCATCACGAATTAACTTTGCTTTATAACCCGGCGTATCATCTACCATACGCGCCATTTGTTTTGCGATGGCCAGCACAACATCTTTTTCGAGTAACTTTTTGGGGCCCAAGGCACCAGGATCTTCGCCACCATGACCGGCATCAATGGCAATAATAATATCGCGCTTACTGTTAGCCACCTCTTTAACCGCCGTTACCGTCTTAACCGTTGGCTGGCTCCCATCGTAAAGGTCGATCACTAAGCGGTCGGGTTTGTCGCCATGATTTGGCAGCGCGAAGCTTCGCGGCTTAACCGGAGCCGACATATCCAATACAACGCGCAAAGTCCCATTACCACGGTCGCCATAACGAATTTTCGCTATTGGGGTATCGTCAATGGGGACATCACCAAAGCCTTTTTTCAACTCGGTGTCGTGAATATCAATAACAATTCGGCTAGGGTTTTCGAGCGTGAACAGCTTGTGATTTGCCGACGCCGACAAATCGAAAACCAAGCGCGTATTATCGGGTGCCCGCCATAAGCGTACGCTCTCGACTTGCGCCGCCTGCACAGCAGCCACGTTGCCAAGAAAAACGACAATTCCTAATAACACTGACCATAAAAATGGTTTTTGCCATCGCCTGCGCGACATTCCCAACACCCCTACTCGAGATCCGTACCCGAGAAATTGACGAATAATCTAATACGTAATCAACGTATTTAAAGCACGTGGATTACATTAATTGCCGCAGTACCGCGCATCCCGCATCGGTGTTCGCATTAAGTTGCGCCTTGCGCCCCTCCTCGGAAGGGCTAAGACTAATCACAATATCGGCCTGCGGTAAAAAACCTTGCCCTTGATCTGGCCACTCAACAATACACAAAGCTTGACCGTCAAAGTATTCTCGAATTCCCATGTACTCAAGTTCTTCTGGGTCGGCTAAACGGTACAAGTCAAAGTGATAAATATCCCGCTCCTGCAAACGGTAAGGTTCGACCAGTGTATAGGTTGGACTTTTTACCGCACCTGAATGACCAAAATGCTGTAACACCCCACGGGTAAACGTTGTTTTACCCGCGCCTAGGGTGCCTGATAAAAAAACCACACCACCAGAGGCCTGCAGCGCCGCGCCGATTTTTTGACCCAGCGCAACAGTATCTAACTCATTATGCAAAAACAGTGACAACTGTTCATTATGGCTAGCCAATACTTTGTTCATGGCTGTCTTTACCTGCAATTTACTTAAGGATTTGACGAACGATAGGGGCTAACTCGCTAGCCCCTAAACCAAACTGCCCGTTTTTTTCAGCCAGAGTATCGCCCGCTTCGCCGTGTACACAAACACCAAGCTGCGCAGCAGAGGATAACCTTATGCCCTGACCAATCAACGAGGCAATAATGCCCGTCAGAACATCACCACTGCCCGCCGTCGCCAAACCGGGGTTACCGACTTTTGCCACTACGGTACGTTTGCCATCGCAAATGAGCGTGCCTGCGCCTTTCAACACAACAACACCACCGTATTTCTTTTGAATTTCGCTCACAGCTTCAAACCGGTTTTGCTGAACAACGGCCGTATTGGTATGTAATAAACGCGCCGCCTCACCAGGATGCGGTGTTAATACCCAATTGCCTCGACCGGCATAACTGTGAAGCGAATCGGCCAATAAGTTTAATGCATCGGCATCTAAAACTAAGGGCTTATCCGTTTTCAGTACTTGCTGCAGTAATTGCTCAGACCAACTGCTTTGCCCCAATCCTGGCCCCACAGCGATAACGTTAGGCCGTTCTAGCATCGGTAATAGCTGCCCGCCAGAATCAACCCCTCTCGCCATAATTTCAGGTTTTCGTACCAGCGAGGCCATTACGTGGTCTTGCTGCGTCGCCAAACTCACTATGCCAGAGCCTGAATAAGCCGCTGCTTCAGCAGTTAATATCGCAGCGCCGCCCATACCTAAATCGCCGCCGACCACCAAAACATGACCACTTTGTCCTTTATGCGCGTCGCGCTCTTTAAGGGGGAGTTCGCGCTTAAGCGCCGAGTAATCCACCGAAAATGCGGCCGGCGTAAAAGCTGAATACAATATGCGCGGTGCGCCTAAATCTTCAAAGTAGACATCGCCAGTTAAAGCCGGAGCGCGCCCCGTTAAAAGCCCTAACTTGCAGCCAATAAAAGTAATCGTAGCGAACGCACGAATCGCTTCGCCTAATGTACGACCTGTATTGGCACAAAGCCCCGACGGCACATCAATAGCCAATACCGGTAATCGCGTTTCATTCACTTCACAGATTACATCTTGAATATTGGCTCGCAGCTCGCCACTTAAACCCGTACCCACCAACGCATCAATAATTACACAGCCATCTGGCAGGTGCCTTGCCGCACCGGTAGAGTAAGGCAGGATATTTACGCCTTCTTGCTTCGCATATAAATAGGCACGGCGGGCATCGCCGGTTAATTTTGCCGGTGGTGAGACAGTCAAAATTTGTACATCTCTACGCGCTTGCGCCGCTAAGGCTGCAACCACATAACCATCCCCAGCGTTATTACCTGCACCGCACAGGACTGTAATAGAGCCATGAGGAAACAACTTTTCAAGCAGCTCAAATGCCGCTCGGCCAGCACGCTTCATCAAAACAATACCTGATGTTTTCTGGCCTTCCATAAACAACTGCTCAAGCTCGCGTACCTGTTCAGAGCAATAGAGGTAACGAGGCAACAACGGGATCGCAGGTTTTTCAGACATAACTTGAGTACTTAATAGCAAATTAAAGCCGCAGTATACTGCAACAGTATCGACTGTGCCCCCGTTTCCCGGTCACTGCCTGACCATTTGCATTATCGGGTACAGCAATAAATAGCCAGCTGTAACCTCGCTCGCGTAAAATACCGCCAGCACACTTAGTGTTAGCCATTTATAACGCCCAAACACCAACGAATATTCACCTTACTACCTAGAGCCACCGTGATTTACAGCGAATTATCTAAACCTAGAAATCACTTAAACCTCCTGCAAAGTGGCGCGGCTATTCTTGTTGAAACGAGACGCTACTGGGACTTCAATGCCTTCACGCAGAAACCCGCCCATATCGAGCAAGCCACCAAAAAAATAGCGCACCTCAATGAAGCCGAGCTTTGGGCGTTGGATAATGATGTGCAACAACAAGCGTATTACTTTTCCAAAGATTTCCCCTCGCTCTTTGATTGGCTCGCACGCAGCGAACCAATGCCGGTAAATACCGTAACACTGCCCGCCATTCCCTTTTGGCTACATACCGACATTCCCGGTAGGAAATGGCAACAAATTCAATTGTTTTGCGCCGCCTCGCGTCATCAAACGCCCCGTAATACTGTAGCGCCCGCCATCGAATGGTGTGCCGGAAAAGGCCACCTTGGTCGCCTGCATTGCTGGCTGCACGAACAACCGGTGGTAAGCATAGAATGGCAAAAGAGCCTATGCGAGCAAGGGCAGCAACACGCCAATAAATTAAAGCTTGCACAACACTTTATTAATGCAGACATCCACAAACTACCTCTCAGCGCCGAGCTGGATTCACCCTACTGGATGGCGTTGCACGCCTGTGGCGATTTACATTGCGACTTTTTACACACCGCAGTTCAGCATCAAGCCGCAGCAATTGCCCTCGCCCCCTGCTGCTATCACCGCCAAAAAGCGCCCCATTATCAAGCCCTTTCGCAAGCAGCCCAAGAATCATCGCTACCCAATACTCTTAATTTACAAGCCTTGCGCCTAGCGCAGCAAAACCAAGTAACCGCCGGCAACCGCGAGCGCAAACAGCGCGCCCGCGAACTGAACTGGCGCTTCGGCTATGAAAACCTACGGCAAATACAACAGCCCAACACAAGCTATAAAAATTTACCCTCAACACAAAAGCAATCATTCGAAAATTTTGAGCAATTTTGCCAATGGGCCGCCGAATACCATCAACTGACGCTACCGTTCAACACCCAATGGCAGCATTTTGAAGATGTAGGCAAACAAGAACGACTATTTATGATGCAGCGCGATGCTGTTCGGCACTGCTTTAGGCGACCACTAGAGCTGTGGTTAGCTTTGGACAAAGCTGTCTTTCTTGAAGAGCGAGGCTATACCGCAACCCTGCAGAATTTTTGTGAAAATGAAATTAGCCCTCGTAACTTGTTGTTACTAGCAAACCGTGATATCAAGCGGCCTGTTAGAGGCTGAATCAGACGTGAAATATCCTCCCCTATTATCAATGAGTAACCTATGTCCGCAGAGCAAACGCGATTAGAAATTTGCAATCTTTCCTTGGCAATGTACCCGCAAATTAAAGTTTTAATGGATGAAGTCTATTCTGAGCTCGGCGGGGCTTGGCCCAGTCACACCATTGAATATTTAATCAAAGTATTCCCTGAGGGCCAAATTGGCATATTGGACGATAATAAACTCGTCGGTTTAGCGTTAAGTGTACAGGTAGATTATGCGCGGTTTTCCAACCCGCACACCTACGAAGATATTGTCGACGCCAACGATCAAGTTAATAACAATTCTGAAGGCGACGCGCTCTACGGTTTAGATGTGGTAATTACACAAAGTCACCGAGGCTTGCGCTTGGGCCGCCGCCTTTACGATGCAAGAAAAGAACTGTGCCGGCAATATAATTTACGGGCAATTTTGGCAGGTGGCCGCATTCCTAACTACCACCAACACAGCGCTACACTCTCACCGATGCAATACATCAGTGAGGTCGATGATAAGCGCATCTACGACCCTATTTTAAGCTTTCAGCTCGCTAACGACTTCCAAGTAAAGCGCTTACTGAAAAAATATTTACCCGAAGACGAAAAATCCGTAGGTTACGCCACCCTACTCGAGTGGAATAATATTTTATTCGAACCCCTCGATAGCGTATTGGAAACACCTAAAACGACCGTGCGTGTTGGTGCAGTACAATGGCAAATGCGTGCTGTAGACTCTTATCAAGCGATGCTAGATCAAATTGAATTTTTTGTAGATACCGTATCCGATTATAAAAGCGACTTTATTTTATTCCCCGAATTCTTTAACGCACCATTAATGGCATTAAGCCCGCAGCCCTCACAAACAGCCGCCATTCGCCAACTTGCCGAATATACTGCTCAGTTGCGTGAAGATATGTCGCGCATGGCCATCGAATACAACGCCAACATTATTACCGGCTCTATGCCCTTAGCCGATGGCAATGAAATTTACAACGTGTCCTACCTTTGCCACCGCAGCGGTAAAATCGACGAGCAACGTAAAATTCACATCACCCCACATGAAGCCAACGACTGGGTTATTCGCGGTGGCGATAAAGTGAAAGTTTTTCAAACCGACGCAGGCCGAGTAGGCATACTCATTTGTTATGACGTGGAATTTCCCGAGCTTTCGCGGATAATGGCTGAACAAGGGGTAGACATATTATTTGTGCCCTTTTGGACCGATACCAAAAACAGTTATTTACGCGTTCGCCTTTGCTCCCAAGCCCGCGCCATTGAAAACGAATGTTACGTCGTCATTGCCGGCAGCGTCGGCAACCTGCCTGAAGTCGAAAGTCTAGACGTACAATACAGCCAGTCTGCCGTACTTACGCCATCAGATCTCTCATTCCCGCACGATGCGGTATTAAACGAAGCAACCCCAAACACCGAAATGCTACTTTTTTCTGATTTAGATATATCCAAACTAAAGATTCTTCATAGCGAAGGCTCGGTACGCAACCTTAAAGACCGCCGTACAGACCTTTACGCAATTGTTGTGAAAAAATAACCGTATGCCTAATATCTCAACAACAGATTTTTACACCCACTTGCTCGCCTCCATTAAAGAATGGGGCGCCGAGCTCGGCTTTGATGACATAGGTATTTGCGATACCAACCTCGACGGTTATCGCGAAAAACTGCTGCAATGGTTAGCCGACGATTATCATGGTGAGATGGCCTGGATGGCGGACCATGGCGATATGCGCCATACGCCCGAATCATTATTACCCGGTACTGCGCGTATTATTTCTGTACGCATGAATTATTTACCGCAAGATAGTCGGCATATAAAAATTCTGAAAGAACCCAGCAAAGCCTATATTGCACGCTACGCGATGGGCCGCGATTATCACAAGTTAATGCGGAAACGTTTGGCAACACTCGCCAGCAAAATCAATGAGGCCGCCGAAAAAGCAGGCTTAGCAAACCCAACCCAACGCGCGTTTGTGGATAGCGCACCGGTGCTAGAGCGCCCACTCGCCGAAAAAGCAGGCTTAGGCTGGATTGGTAAAAACACTTTAGTTTTACAACGCGAAGCCGGTAGCTGGTTTTTCTTGGGCGAAATATTTACCTCACTACCCTTACCTGTCGACAATCGAAAACCAGAAGACCTCTGCGGCACCTGTACCGCCTGCTTAAAGGTTTGCCCAACCGATGCCTTTCCCGAACCCTATACTTTAGATGCAAGGCGCTGCATTAGTTATTTAACGATCGAAAACAAAGGTACTATTCCTGAAGAATTTCGCGAGCCCATGGGTAACCGCGTTTTTGGCTGCGACGACTGCCAAGCCATTTGCCCGTGGAATAAATATGCTCACACCAGTACAGAGCCCGACTTTTCACCCAGGCACCAACTCGATGACTGCGATTTACTTACGCTATTCCAATGGGATGAAAATACTTTTCTTAAAAACACCGAAGGCTCAGCCATTCGGCGTGTAGGTTATGATGGATGGCAACGCAACCTGGCGGTAGGTTTAGGCAATGCGCCCGCAGAGGAAGCTATTATTATTGCGCTGAAAGCAAAAGCCGAAACTGCCAGCCCCATGGTCAAAGAACATATCGACTGGGCTATTGCACAGCAAGAAAAAACCAATCACCGTCGCAAACGAAAAATTAAAAGAACCTAATTTATTCACTCCGTAAGGGGCGCGCATGGAATAAGTTGCTGGAATTTGGGTTTGTGGGTGCTTGCTTGACGAGGCGAAAATATGGCGTAATAGCCGGCTATTGCAAATATTTTTAACGAAGGCAAGCGTGCACCCAGGAATTCAAAAACGGGAAGTTATTTCATGCACGCCCCGTAACGCACCCGGAGTTAAACCAAACGCTTTTTTAAAAGCAATAGCAAAATTAGATGCATGCTTATAACCGGCTTGATACGCCACCTCACCAATAGAGAGCTTGCCGGCCTCCAATGATTTTCGCGCGATAGCTAATTTTTTCGAGCGTATATAATTTACAAGGCTATCGCCTAAAACCTGTTTAGCTAACCGCTGCACAGCACTTACACTCATGCCTAGTTCGTCCGCAATACAGCGAACACTTGTGTTTTGCGCATTAACGAACGCAGCGTTTGTAAGCGTAGCGGGAGAATCACCACCATTGTTAATATAACGCTCAACAATCATCATAAATCGCTGCTGTAACTCATCAAGCTTGGGCTTATTACAATAATCACACTGTAACTGCAGACCATCATTTAAAGCGAGCGCCAAACACTGGATTGCCTGCCCCTGCAAAAATAAACTAACCAAAGGTGTATTATCCGTTAACAACACGGGCCCCTCACTCTGCCTACCAGCCTGTTGACTACATTTAAGCAATTTCGTCGCAATTTGGGTTAAATCAGCTTCTGCTCGCCAGCGTAAAATTTCACCATGCGCAAGAGAGGGTAATAATGATTCCGCTGCGTTGTTATTCGAATAAGTATCAGACAACAAATGTCTTGCCACCCAGGTTCGACTCACAGTGATATTCAGCTTTTTAGTTTTAATGCCTGCCACTATATTTCGCTTCAATCGCGCCGGTTTTTCTAAATTAAGCAAAAAACAATTATTGGGCGCATTACTTTCAGCCATATTATTGACCGCTTGAAAATGATAATCCTGTGTATCCAGCTTAAAGCTCAGCTCCCCCTCTTCTATAAAGCAAAAAATCAGCCCCGCGGGTAATTCAATCTCTGCAACCCAACTGTGTTCTGCAACAGCATCGGTAGTGTGTACCGTAAAGGCATCCCCAGCATCCTGAATAACAACCTGCCCACTCAGCACCGCCGCCAGGTCCCCCTCTTGCTCATTGCTACCCATCACATCATTCGGTACTGCAATGCTGTAATGCTGCCCCGCCCGAACCGCCATCTTCCTTAGTTGTGCAGCACTGATAGGCGAACCCTTGGATTCCGTCGATGAAGGCCCGTATGCGCAAAGCAATCGACCATATTGCATATCACTCTGGCTGTTTTGCATAACGCAATCTCCTAGATCTCTGCTACTTGGCTACGTAGAATCAATCGCTATTGTAAATCATTCTCATTTAGATAAACAGTGCGCAATCCCTCAGCTTACCCGCACTCCTCAGGAGATTCCATGTTGTACCCGTTTAGAAAACACCCTCTAACCTTAACTATTAAATCGCTAAGTGCTGGCCTACTTTGCTCTGTAGCAACGCAGGGATATGCGCAAGACACTACAAGCGGCACAGCCAAAGCACCGATTGAAGAGATTTATATCTGGGGCACAGAAGTCAAAGCCACATCGATAGACCTAGGCGAAGAGGCCATTGCCATACGCCAAGCCGATCACTTAAGCGACCTGTTACGCGTAATTCCCGGTGTTGATGTCGGCGGCGCACACTCATTAAACCAACGTATTACTATTCGCAGCCTAAGCGATAAAGACCTGCGTATTAGCGTTGATGGCGCCAACCAAAACACCTATATGTTCCACCACATGGGCAACCTGCAAATCCACGCTGACATTCTGCAGTCGGCTGATATTGCAGTCGGTAACAACTCAGTAATTAATGGAGGGCTTGGCGGTGTTGCACGGTTTGAAACGCGTTCAGCCAAAGATTTACTCAACGAGGACAATCAATTGGGCGGGCGCATTAATGCAACCTTAGCAAGCAATGCCTCAACCAACCTTTCTGGTAGCCTATATGCGCAGCTTGGCGCCATGGTAGACATCCTCGGTTACATCAATAGTGTCGCGCGTGATAATTACGAAGTCGGTGGTGGCGAGATTAAAGACGCTAACGGCAAATTAATCGACAATACCGATGGCAAAGTTCGCGGTTTAGAGGGCGACTTACTAGATGCATTAGTTAAAGTAGGAATCGACATAACAGACGAACAACGCATTAAAATTGGTTACGAAGCCTATAAAGATGAAGGCGATTACAGCTCCCGCCCCGACATGGGAATTGCCACCGACGTCGCTATTGGCAATGGGGAGTCAGTGCTGTTACCCACAGAGTTTACTCGCGATACGCTCACCTTGAATTACGGCGGCGATTGGAATAACAGCAGTATAGAAGTCGCGGCATTTAATAATGTAAGCACGCTCGAGCGCAACGAGCTAGGCAAAGGTCGTGGAGGCGCAACTTACCTGCAAACTGGCGAAGCAACAAATAATGGGGTTAACCTTTTGGCATCGCATTCGCTGGGCGGCAATATTACCCACGAAGTAACTTACGGCGTAGACATTATTGCTTATGACACCCAGCACTTTGCCTTCGGCGAAAACGGCAATCAAATTTCAACAGTTACAGAAGAGGCCACTTCGTCTGCCATTTTTATTCAAGATAAAATAGCCCTTACCGACAACCTCACCATCACACCGGGTGTGCGCTATGAAACCTGGGATATCAAAAGTCACTTAATTGATAACAGCTTTAGTGAGCCAACTCTCGCTGTGGCGCTAGAGTATCAACTCGAAGAAGGATTATCCTTTAACGCTAGCGCAACCCAGCTATTTAAAGGCCCTGAGCTTTCTGAAGTATTTAATGGTGCTGGCGCTAACGATATCTATAACGCTGACATTGAAGCCGAAACAGGTATGAACACCGAATTTGGTCTTGCCTACCAAGGCTCTAATTTTAGTGCAGGTTTTACAGCATTTGAAACAGTTATTGAAGACTACATCTACGATTATATTAATTACACTCTTTACGAAGCCCCCCTACCTAAAGACAACGTGGGCAACATGCGTTTACGCGGTTTAGAAGCATACTGGGGCTACACTAAAGATAATCTCGGCGTATTACTGACCTACTCATCAGTAGATAGCAAGCTTTCTGCTTTTGATGAATACGCCGAAATGGATTACCTCATCGTAGACCGTGCAGGCACCCCAGTACTTGATAATGACAATATGGAACAGGTCATTGTGCAGGAAGGTTTTGATGGTGCTCGCACCGATAGAAAACAAGGCGACACATTTAGTCTAATGCTCGACTACGCAATTCCAGAGGCAGATCTGAAATTTCATTATGATGTAATGCACGTCAGTAGTTTACCCGCAGGAAAAGACTTAGACGGTGCGACCTTAAATAATGAAAAAGACGGCTATAGCGTACACAACATTTCTGTACGCTGGACACCCTCTAAGTTTTCTGAAGGCCTAGCCCTTACCTTTGGAGTCGATAATTTATTCGACGAATACTATGCCTCACAAGCTTCGCGTACCGGAGTATCGTTTCACCCAGTATTCGGCGAACTGTTCCTTACCGATTACGAGCCAGGCCGCAATATTAAAGGCAGCATATCCTATCAATTTTGATAAAAACCTTGCGTGGCCGCTAGTGCACCACGCAAAATTTTAACACTTAGGAATTTGGGCTTTATGAAACTAACGGCGCCTTATAGCTACTTTTTTACCTATAGCCGTTTGAAGGCAGACAAACAAAAAAATCGTATAACGCAGACTAAACGCCCCCGTAATTCGATACGCTATTGGTTTTCATTAGCGCGCGTAATACACGTGTATTTATCGATGGCGCTATTAATACTACTGGCACTTTTTTGTATTACAGGCATTTTAATCAACCACAATAGTTGGCTCAGCAAGCAACACACTGATCATATTGTGGAAATGACGCTACCAAAGAATATAGATGCCTATTTTGAAAAAACAGCAGAACAGTTTTTTGAAGATCCACCATTAGATGTATTACAGCAACATTTAAAAAAAACCTATAACTTACATCCAATAAACGATATAGCTCTGGATGCCGATGCCGGTGAAATTATTTTTGATTACAAACTACCGGCAGGCTACGCCAGCGCTATTCTACTTTTTGAAGACCAAAGCATGGAGTTGGAATACCGTAAAGGTTCTTGGCTAACCATCATGAACGACCTGCATAAAGGCCGCAATACTGGCGCCGTTTGGTCTTGGGTTATTGATATTAGTGCGGCTGCAATGCTGTTGTTTTCAATGGCAGGGTTAGTCATTTTACTGCAAAACAAAAAGTACCGGCGTACAGGCCTTATTTGCGGTTTGATTGGACTATTAACACCACTGCTTATTTACGGGCTGTGGGTACCACGATTAACCGGAGTGGAATAATGACATTCATCAAACTATTTCATCGAATTAAACACTGCTTACACTTATGTTGCATCGCGTTAGCATTATCGCCGCTTAATGCCTCACATTCTTACAGCGAAACCAAAGCTGCGGGTGAGCCTGCATTAAGTATCGATTTAGTCGTGCCAGCAATAAATGCATCGCCTTACCACCGCCCCTTTGTCGCCGTATGGCTAGAAGATGTAAACCGCAATCCCATTAAAACACTCGCAGTATGGTACGACGATGAAACATGGCTAAAAGATATGCGTCAATGGTGGCGAAAACTCGGGCGAAAACTGCATAACAGCCAAGGCTTAGATGGGCTGAGTGGCGCCACACAAAAACCAGGAAATTATTCCATCGTTTGGGATGGCCGCGACAGTTCAGGGAAAAAAGTAAACCTCAATGAAGTGTTATTAAATATTGAAATGGTCCGCGAAGAAGGCGACAGAACCTATATTAGGCAGTCGATCATACTCACGAAAGATACCGCAGGTAGCACAATAACCATTTCTGCTGCCGGCGAAATTGGCCAAGCCACGATTCAACTCTCAAAAATTTTTAACTAGGCGCCCTATGTTCACAAATACATTATCAAAAACCTGTCAATCTAAAATCACTAAACTCCGCCGCAAACCAGGCCTGCACTTAAGCGCTATTGCCCTGGGGCTTTGTACCATAGTGCTTTGTAATACAGCATTTAGTCATAGTCGCTGGGTTATCCCTAGCCATAGCATTTTGTCTGGCGATAAAGCTCCAATGGTGAGTATCGACTTTAGTATTTCTAATGATATTTTTCATCCAGATCTTCCATTAGGCGGCATTACAATTCAATCATTAGGTAGCGACTTAAAAAGTAAAAAAAATAGTTCAAAAGATGACAATCCCATGCTGAAAATGTTGAATTCAACACGGGTCAATGTATTAATGCCCCAAGGTAGTACAGGCAACGATCTACCAATAGTTAACTTAGGTCGAAAAAGTGCTACGGCTTTTACACTGGAACAATCAGGCACTTATCGCATCAACGTTATACAAAATCCGGTGGATGTCACCTTGTTTAAAAAAATCGATGGCACCCCGAGCCGGCTTTTCGGGGCGCTGAAAACAGTGAAAGACAAACTACCCAGTGGCGCCTCAGATTTAAAAACGTTGCGAATTTATAACGACATTCACACCTACATCACACGCAACAAGCTAACAACAAAAGCCGTAACACCAAAAGGCATAGGCCTTGAGCTAAAACACAGCACCCACCCCAATGAACTATTCGCGAAAGAAGCGGCGCTATACACCCTACTTTTTAACGGTAAAGCGATAACCGATACAACACTGCAAAAATCCGTTGATTTAAAAATAACACTTCACAACACCCGCTATCGTAATCAGCGAAATACAGAAACACCCAGTTTAAACTCAAAAGGTGAATTCAGTATTACGTGGCCAGAACCAGGATTGTATTTAATGGAAGGCGAGCTTTCTTTGCCAAGCACATCAACAAAAGCAAGTTCAGGCGATATTGCGAATACCGACATCCATGCATTTTTCTTAACCGTAGAGGTAACGCCGCAATAAAGGAAAACTATAGATAAACGTGTTGTGGACTAAAAGGATTCCCAGCCTGACCCAACGCGTTAACACGCTGACTAACGGAGCGTAGCCGCAGTGTTAAAAAATAGAGCCCTGCGCTAACCCAGCCAGAGCCCCTGACCCAACATCATAACGTACTTTATCCACCACATCAGAGGAGAGCAATCTATGCATTCAACTACTGAACACGTTAATCTTATGGCGGGGGCTTCCAGCATTACAACGCCGCTTATTGAGCAGTACCGGCCCCATAGCGATATTTTTTTCACATCCAAAGAAAACACATTATTAGCTAAACCCCCGTTTGCCAGTTTATTGATTGCAGGAACAAAAAATTTAGCGGAGCAAGCGAGTGAATCACTGCGTTTTGCTAAAGAATTAGGCTTTAACCACCCGGTAGTAATTGGCGCGGTGCCATTTGATGTCAATCGTCCGGCGCATCTACGCGTAAGTACTAACGTCTCTACGGCCATTGGACTGGAGCACTTAAAGACCCTGACGCCGCTAAAAACAGAAAAAATTAGTGCGCAAGCCGGTACTATTACGCCACAGCCCGCACCGGCAATATTTCAACGCAGCGTTAAAGATGCACTTAAGCGCTTTGCTCGTGGTGAATTAGAGAAAGTCGTATTGTCTCGAACCTTAGAGGTTGATTATCCCGCACCACCCAATACCCATGCGCTATTAAAAAATCTAGCTATAAAAAATACTCAAGGCTTCACCTTTGCCATAGACTTAAAAGGGCTAGAGAACGGTGAACGCGTACATACCTTAGTCGGGGCAAGCCCAGAGCTTTTAATTTCACGTAAAGACAACCGCGTTTATGCCCATCCATTAGCGGGCTCAGAACCACGCAGTCAAGATCCAGTTTTAGATCGGGCTCGTGGCGCACAACTTTTATGCTCTGAAAAAGATCTGCGCGAACATGCATTAGTGATCAAAGCGATTAAAGAAGCGCTGGCGCCTTATTGTAAATACCTCCGCATTCCCGATACGCCGTCACTAGTCGCCACAGAAACCATGTGGCATTTAGGCACTAAAATTGAAGGGGAATTAAAAGATCCCAATACAACGGCACTGACCCTAGCCCTTGCCATGCACCCTACACCCGCCGTTTGCGGCTACCCCACACAAGCCGCATTTAAAGCTATCCAAGCACTTGAAGATTACGACCGTAATTTATTTACGGGCATGGTCGGATGGTGCAATAGCGAAGGTGACGGTGAATGGGTGGTCACGATACGTTGCGCACAAGTAGAAGATTGCAAAATACGACTTTATGCCGGCGCCGGTATTGTTGCCGGTTCATGTCCAGAAAAAGAAACACGCGAAACCGGTGCTAAATTCAACACCATGCTTAATGCAATGGGTACGAAAATGCAAGCTGCCTTAGGAGCTGATCAATGAATAGCTTACTGACAGCACCCTCATACTCAGAGCGCAAACTTACGGGTTCGCCAAACTCTGAAAACACAACACCTCAAGGTTCAGCGTTGACCGCTTGGCCAGAAGATATTGCAAAAAAATATCGCGACAAAGGGTACTGGCAAGACGAGTGCCTTTCATTAACTTTAGAGAAACAAGCGGCTCTACGCGCTAATGCCATTGCGATAATTGATGGCGAAATACAATGGACGTATCAACAATTATTGGCGCGAAGCCAACAACTGGCGGCTGGTTTTAAATCAATGGGCATTAACAGCGATGATAACGTTGTTGTACAACTAGCCAACCAAAGTGCATTTATTGAAGTATTCTTTGCATTAATCCACATTGGAGCCGTGCCCGTTCTCGCCTTGCCAGCGCATCGCTGTACAGAGCTGAGTCATTTTATTCGCCACAGCGAAGCCAAAGTATTTATTGGATTTTCCGTGTTAGAGAAATCCAGTCCAACCAGCACTTCGGGTACAAAAAAACTCAAAAGCGTTGGCGGTTTTGATCATTACAATGACATCACCCAATTAGTCGATCACATCATTGCTGTACCACAAACCAGCGAAACCAATGAGATCGTCCAAATTAACGAAAACGTCATCCTGTTAAACACGTTGTATACAAAAAATACAACGCTGAATAAAGCCCCAATTAACGCCGATAATTTAGCGTTATTACAGCTCTCCGGTGGAACCACCAATGTAGCCAAATTAATACCGCGCAGCCATAACGACTACTATTACAGCATTCGCCAAAGCGTAGCCATCAGTGGCTTAACGCAAGACTCTCGATACTTAGCTGTTTTACCGGCTGCCCATAACTTTACCTTAAGTTCTCCTGGGTTATTAGGTGTACTCGAAGCCGGCGGCACCATTGTTTTTAGTATAGTTAGCGAAGCCCAGTATGCACTGCGTTTAATTGAAAAGCACTGCATCAGCCACTGTGCACTCGTGCCCCCATTAGCGATTGCGTGGCTACAACACTTACATGCTCAAAAAGAAAACAAATACAATTTTAGTAGTCTCACAGTGCTACAAGTCGGCGGCGCTAAACTTAGCCCAGTAACCGCTAAAAAAATAAAGCATGCTTTAAAATGCCAAGTTCAACAAGTTTTTGGCATGGCAGAAGGCTTAGTTAATTACACCCGTTTAAATGATACCGACGACATTATTTTTAACACGCAGGGTAAGCCCATCTCTCAAGATGATGAAATATACATTGTTGATGATAACGACCAACCCTTACCCCAAGGTCAGGCCGGACATTTATTAACACGCGGCCCCTACACAATACGAGGTTACTAC
>NZ_CEXWTU010000008.1:21433-54561 GCF_982758155.1 Marinagarivorans sp.
AAGCCATAACACGCAAGCCTTTACCCCCGATGGTTTCTATCGCACTGGCGATATTGTCAGCTTAACACCCGAGGGCTACATCGTTGTAGAAGGGCGACACAAAGACCAAATTAACCGCGGTGGCGAAAAAATATCAGCGGCCGAAGTGGAAGAGCAACTCCTAAAACATCCCAACATTATAGATGCAGCCGTGGTTTCTATGGAGGACGACTTCTTAGGCGAACGCAGTTGTGCCTATGTCATTCCTCATAACAATGTACGTATTAGCCTTATGACGATAAGACGTTTTTTGCGAGAACAAGGGCTAGCCGAATATAAATTCCCTGACCGCATAGAAATGATTAATAACTTCCCAAAAACACACTTTGGAAAAGTCAGTAAAAAACTTTTACGACAAAAAATTAATAAGCAACTTTCCTCTGTTAACACTGCCATCAAATAAGCGATTTAATCAACGACTATTCCACCTCTAAACAGCAGTGACGCATAACTGCGATTGCACTCATTATTTTCAGGAATCGATCATGGCCATACCCCGTATTTCACCCTACAACCTAGACTCAGCTTGCGCTGTCGTTGAAAATCGCGTGGATTGGCATATCGATGCATCGCGCGCCGTCTTATTGGTCCATGATATGCAGAATTATTTCGTTGACTTTTACGATCGAAAAAAATCACCAATTAATATCGTAATCGATAATTGCCAACAATTAATTAATACTAGTAAAAAGTCCGAGATTACTGTTGTGTACACCGCACAACCCCCCAACCAAAGACCCGAAGACCGTGCATTACTTACTGATTTTTGGGGCCCCGGACTAAGAGACAGCAATGAGCTCTCAGATACACCACCACCGACAGGAATCATCGAAGAATTAACACCCAGTGAAGACGCTCTAGTGTTTACAAAATGGCGTTACAGCGCTTTTCAACGTACTCCCTTAGAGCAATGGATGCGCGACAACAATAAAGACCAACTTATTATTTGCGGTGTTTATGCACACATTGGAATTCTAAGTACTTGCCTTGAAGGCTTTATGCGCGATATACAATGCTTTGTCATAGAAAACGCATGCGCCGACTTTAGTCAAAAGGAACACCTAATGGCACGCCAGTATATCGCAGGGCGATGCGGAGCCGTTATCCCTTTATCGATAGCCACCAAAGACATTCGAACGTCGAAGCCAAGAACGCAATCCACTACACAGGATGAAAATACTGGAATATTTTCCCCTGTAGCACTGCAGCAGCAAATTGCCCACGCCCTCAATATTCAAACCGACGACTTTGGCGCTAGCGATAATTTAATGGATGTGGGATTGGACTCTATTCGATTAATGAACCTGTTAGATCAATGGCGAAGTGCCGGTGCAAACGTAGACTTTATTGACCTGGCCGACACCCCTACCGTTAACGATTGGGCAGTATTACTCAGCGCTAGCGTACAGCCCGCGGTTACAGAACCGGCTTAGGAGAATAACGATGTCAATAAACACTGCCCCCAAAACAAGCGCCACTACACAGGCCAATATTGAAATCACGGCTTTAAGTCCACCGCCCGAAGAAAACACCATAGAACCACCGCAACCCGAGCCCACCTACCCTCTTAGTTTGGCACAAACGGGGATTTGGTTAGGACAACAGATCACACCTAACGCTGCTCATTACAATACCGCGGAATTAATGGAATTTTCATCGGTAGATTCACAACGCCTATTAAAGGCCATTAATAATGTACTTAAAAATTGTGCGCCGCTTAATACGCGCTTCTTTGCGATTGACGGAAATACAGCGCAAACCTTAGTTCCCCATCCCCAAGAAGAAATAACTCACGGTTATGATGCTAGTTTAGCCACAAAATTCACGCAAGAAAGCCCGTTACATCATGCCATAGCCTGGGCTAATCAGCAGTTAAGTCATGCTATAGCACTGGATAAAGAGCCTCCTTACCGTAGTACACTGATTAAACTGGGCGAGAATCATTACGCTTGGTTTTTAATGATCCATCACATTGCTTGCGACGGATTCTCTTATTCTATTATTGGCCAGCACGTTGCTGCACTGTATCGCGCGCCGCATCTTCCCGCTAAAGTTCAATGGAAAAAATCCGTAGAGGCTTACCAAAAATTACTGACAGCCGATCATCAATATCAATATTCAGAAGATATTCTGCAAGATAAAAATTATTGGTTAACAACATTAGCGAACAAGCCTGCACCGGTCACTTTATCTAAAAAATCAACGACAACATTAGACTTTACCCAGCGCAGCCTTCGCGTAAACCGAATAATCCCCCAAGCATGGCTCAATAAATTTCAATCACTCTGCCTAAAAAATAGCACTACACAGCAAGCATGCCATTGGGCGCATGGCTTAAATGCATTAGTCGCAGCCTTTATTTTTCAGCACACGGGCTCGGGGCACATAAACTTAGGTCAGCCGGTGATGAACCGCATGGGGTCTACCGCGTTAAAAGTACCGGCAATGGTGATGAATATTGTGCCTCTGCCTATCGACTTCAGCGGCGTAAATACTTTTAACGCACTGATCAAAAAGGTCTGTGAGCAACTTAATAATAGTAAATCGCATAACCGCTATCGATATGAACAACTCAACGCCGAACTCAAAACACAAGCTCAACCATCTTCAAGCGCCGAACCCAAACGAGCCTTCGGCCCTGTCGTCAACGTTATGCCTTTTGATCGGGCACCAAAATTCGGAAATGCGATAGTCACCCTACATCCATTATCAGCAGGTCCTGTCGAAGATATAGCATTCTCGTTTGCATTAACAAACCAAGGTGACATTCACTTTTCTCTCGAAGGCAACCCTACGCGGTATCAAGAAAATCAGCTAAATGAATATGTAAATAGTTTCTTGAACCTAAGCGAAAGTATTATTCTACAACAAGGTAATGCTCCGCTGCGGATTAATCGTGATGCAACGTCTTGGCTCGTCGGCCCCAAAAGACAAGCCCCATCACCTTCGGTGTTAAGCGCACTGTATCAAGCGATAAAAACCCGTAGCCATCACACAGCGTTAGAGTATTTTGACAATCCCGAAACTAACGATAATGATACTCGTACAACGAACGAAAGCTCGGCTGAAAATTCAACTACAGCATTAACACAGCAACGACAAGAAATTAGCTACGAACAACTAGGAATTTATATTGTTGATTGCGCCCAAACATTAGCGCAGCAAGGTGTTCACAATGGCGACCGCGTAATAGTGGCACTGCCTCGCGGCCCTTGGTCTGTTGTTATTTGCTTCGCCTGCTTGGCATTAGATGCGCAGTTTATTTTTATTGATCCTGCCGGCCCTAAAGATAGAAATCAAAAAATCATTAGCGATGCGCAACCTAAGGTTATTATTTGCGATACGCAACATCGAGATAATACGCTACGCGGTGATTACTTAACCACTGAAACGAAAACTCGCATAGTAGCATTGGAAAGTATTAAACAGTTCGCTACCCATTCGCAAATCAATGCCGTCGATTTTTTTGAGCATAGACTTCAACAAGCTGAAAATAAATTATCCCCGTTGGCGTACGGCATTTACACTTCGGGTTCAACCGGCCAGCCCAAGGGAGTCATGGTTGACCAGAAATCGCTCAATGACTTTATTCTAAGCGCCAATCAAGAGTATCAAATCACAGCCGCTGACCGTGTATTACACTTTGCGCCCATGCATTTTGATACCTGCATAGAAGAAATATTTATTCCGCTATGCGTTGGCGCTACACTCGTTATTCGCAACGACGATATGATCGATTCCATGGCAGCGTTTAACGCAAGCTGTGAAGAGCTTTCCATATCGGTATTAGATCTACCTACGGCATTTTGGCACGAATGGGTTTTTTACTGTAGCCAAAGCCAATGTAATCTGCCCAGCACACTACACACACTGATTATTGGCGGGGAAGCCGCGCTTGAGGAACGAGTACGCAACTATCAAAAACTACTCTCGACCCGCCCGATTAAATTACTCAACACCTATGCTCCGAGCGAAGCCACCGTCGTCGCTAGCGTCGCACAATTAGGGGCCACAACGGCAATAAGTTCAGCTCATACACATCAAACGAGCACTAAAGACAACCCAGCATCAACAAATACTGCAGTATCTATCGGTCTCCCACTCAGCAATCGAGAGCTATTAATTGTTAAGTCCGCTGAACACAGTCAAGAAAAATTTCAAAAACCTAATGTACAGCTAGCATTGCGCGGTGAAGACGGTGAGCTTGTTATTGCTGGCCAATCATTAGCACGTGGGTATTTAAACAATGACGCTTTGACCCTTCAATATTTCACGGAACTGGATTTTGGTGGAGCAGAGCCGCCATTATCGATTTATCGCACTGGTGATAGAGCACGCATCAATAGTTCGGGGAATATTGAATACCTAGGAAGAATTGATAATGAAGTTAAAATTAGCGGGCAGCGTATTAACCCTGCAGAGATTGAGTCTATATTACTGCAGGAAATCGATACTAGTGAAGTGGCCGTTGTTATCGCAGAGATCCAAAAAACTGAAACCTCGGCCGTTGTGCCTCGTATTATTGCTTACATTGCAATCAATAGTTTTGACAATGATCAAAATAGAGAAACTGAACTCAGGACCGCTATTGCTAAGAAACTACCCGCGGTTATGATGCCCTACCGAATAATTTTCTGCGAAAAATTGCCAAAAAATCCTGCGGGGAAAATCGACAAGAAAAAATTACTACTTAACTTCCAGCATGACAACACTATCATACATCAGGACGTGGATAGTCGAAAAATAATAGCATCTCCACTCGAAAAATCTATTCTTATAATATGGCAAGAGATACTGGGAGAAAAAGGTTTTGGTGTTCAAGACGATTTTTTTATGCTCGGTGGTCAATCGCTGCAATTATTACAAATTGCAACGCGCTTAAGCACACAATTACAATGCAATGTACCCGTTAGTCTACTGTTTCAACACCCTACCGCAAACAGATTAGCCCGTGCGCTAACACCTTTACTGCCAAAACTGGATGACAACTTTCTACTTTCAACAGAATATCTTTCAGCCTTACCGAATAACCCGGCGCCTAGCGATGGCAATGAAATTATTAAAACACTGTGCTTGCCTAGCGACTTCCCGCCAGTTTCGAAAAATATAGCCGACCATAATACGGATAATAAAGTACCCGCTAATATTTTCTTAACGGGCGCAAACGGTTTTGTTGGCATTCAACTATTACACCACTTACTCACAACGACAACTGCCAATATCACTTGCTTGATCCGCGCGCAAAGCCAACAACATGCTTGGGAAAAAATCGCTATATCGTGTCGATTACAAACGCTGCCTGCACTTACCAAAAATCCACGAATCACGTTAATATTAGGTTCAATAGAAGAACCTCAATTCGGTTTATCTCAAGCCGATTATCACCGGCTAGCAGAAACAACCGATGCCGTTGTACACAATGCCGCTATTACTAGCATTGTACGAAATTACAACTCTCTTGCAGCAGCTAATGTAACCGCCACCGTAGATTGTTTACATTTAGCAGCCAAAGCTAACGCGACACTCCACTACGTTTCTACGATTGCTGTAGGCGGTAACTTACCATTACCCGAAAAAACCATTGCTTGGCACGACGCATTACACGATGGCTATCAACAATCTAAATGGGCATCGGAGTCACTTATAACACAAGCCGAGGCTTTTGGCGTCCAGAGCTGTATTTACCGCTTACCTCGGGTAGTAGGGGAACTGAGAACGGGATTTATTAATACTAAGGATTTAGTCTGGAAAATAATAGCTGCCAGCGAGCGTACTAAAGCACTGCCAATCACCGCGATCAGTGAACCTTGGCTACCCGTAAATATCGCAGCGAATATTATTTGTAAAAAAATATTATCCATTCACGCTGTGTTACCCACCGACAATAAGACTCAAGTAATTAATTGCGTACCACAAGATAAAACCCATCTTAATACATTATTTCAACAATTAGCGCCGCGCTACAAAGATCATCAAATTGCCATGCCCGTGTGGCTCGAAAGATTAGCCTTAAGTGAGCATGCAGAAGATCAAGCGCTACTGGCTTTTTTCCAGCAAGCACCTAAAAAGATGGCCTTATCTGAAATTAAAAACAATAACTTCTATCGATTATTAAAGACATCAATCGCATTTAATGCAGAATCTACTGCAATCAATTTCGAACCTTACATTGTAAGCGCCGAGAAACAAGGGTTGATAATAGGTGATACCTCAGTCGAAACGAGCAAGGTCGACAAACGTACGCCCCCAAGACTACTGAAAGTACAAGCGTGCTCCAACCCACACCCACAAATACGCCGTATTATTCTAAGTGGCGAAACTTTACGTAATTTTCCCGTTAATAATTATGGCGGCCACATTAAAATATTTGTTCCTCGCGCCCATCAAATTCAACCACTACTCCCGACGCTTGGACCAAAAGGGCCTATTTGGCCGACCGATGATGCTCGCCCGATAACAAGGACTTACAGCGTACGTTATTACAACCCGGTAAATAATACGTTGGCCATTGATTTTGTTATGCATAAACATTTAGGCCCTGCAGCCAACTGGGCACAAAAAGCCAAACCTGGCGATTTAATTGGCGTTGCAGGCCCAGGCGGGCCCAATCCTTTACTTGCACCCGCACAGCATCACATTATTGCTGGTGATTTAACGGCTCTACCAGCAATACAAGCCACTGTGGAAGCGTTACCCAGCACATCTCAAGGTGCTGTTTTTATTGCCGGCGAATGCCACGGATTAAAGCTTCAGCACAATACAAAATTGGAAATCCACTGGTTAGAGCCTCAATTTAGAGACAATGAAATACAAGGTAATCCAAAGAACATAAATACTGCTACGCGTATTTCCGAGCAAGTACTCGAGGCAATTAAGCTCTACGTGAAGGTTGCCAACCTAAAGAAACCACCTTTAACCAATAACCAAAAATTAACGAATACTGATGCGCCTTTATCCGCTTTAGTTGCAGGCGAAAATAGTTTAGTGCTTACAGTACGTGATTATTTACGCACAACGTTTCAATTACCAAAGGCTTTACTTTACGCCGTGCCCTATTGGCGCAATGGCCAAGACGAAGAGGGTTACCACCAACAACGTCATACCATTATGGACGAAGAATATTAACTTTCTCATGCAGGCTTTACATGTCAACAGTAACGGTTAGTCCAGAAGTAAACGTCAATAAACCATTATTCGGGAGTGAGTTTAATGGCAAGGTCGCGGTTGTAACCGGAGCGCGCCAGGGCATTGGCGCAGCCATTGCCGATAATTTAGTGGGGCATGGCGCCATCGTTTTAAGGCTCGACATTGCCTATGCCGCACAAGAAGATAAATGTTATTCCTTAGATGTCACAGATGCTAGCGCCGTTAATACAATGATTAAGTATATTGAAGACACCTATGGCCCCATTAGTTTTGCCGTCAATGCGGCAGGAATTTTACGTTTAAGCGAACTGCTTAATACTACGAATGAAGATTGGATTAATACTTTTTCAGTAAATACGACCGGTGCCTTTAATTTTTTCCGTGCAGTAGGCCAGAAAATGGTGCCGCGTAAAAATGGCGCAATTGTGACCGTAGGCTCGAATGCTGCCGGTGTACCGCGCATTGGCATGGGGGCATATGCCGCGTCTAAAGCGGCGGCAACACAGCTGGTTAAATGCTTAGGCTTAGAGTTAGCTGAGCATAACATTCGCTGCAATATCGTTGCCCCCGGCTCAACAGATACAGCCATGCAACGACAATTATGGAACGACGAAAGCGATGCACAAAAAGTCATTGACGGCAGTTTAACGCAGCATCGCTTAGGTATTCCTTTGCAGCGTATTGCCACCCCAGCACATATCGCACAGTCGGTTGTTTTTTTATTGTCAAATTTGGCTTGCCATATCACATTGGAAACTTTAGTAGTTGATGGGGGCGCAACACTGGGATATTCATAGGTGCGATTAACAATAATTCACAGACTCTAACGTAAAAAATCACACAAACTTTATTGACCTTAATTTACTTAGGACTCCACAATGAACAACATTAAAAACGGTCTAAAAAAATCAAATGCATTACTTTTAGATGCCCGAGAAATTATTGCGGGCGTCACTCAATCGATGATGAAAAAACCTGAACAGTTTTGTCCCGGTAAATTCCCGGTTTATATTGAGAGTGGTAACGGCGCTGAAGTTACCGATGTGGATGGGAACACCTACATAGATTATATTTGCGGCTTAGGCGCTAATGCATTAGGACATAACCACCGCGCTGTTACAAACGCCATCAGTAATAATTTACACAAAGGGTTACTACACTCACTACCCGCTCCTGCCGAGGTTAAAACAGCTAAGGCACTAATTGATGTTATTCCGAATGCCCAGATGGTTCGTTTTTTCAAAACAGGTGCCGACGCCAATTCAGCCGCCGTAAGGTTAGCCCGCTTTTGCACACAAAAAGACAAAATAGTCACCGTGGGCTATAACGGCTGGCACGACCATTACATGTTCGATACACCCGGCGTACCTAAGGCCATTGCTGAATTCACTTATCGCATGCCCCTATTCCAACCTAGCGACGAACAACCTTTACTCGATTTAATTGCAGAAAAAGGGGATGAATTAGCGGCTATATTACTTTCGATTCCTTACAACCGTGTACTTACCGCCGATTTTTTACAACACGTTAAAGTCGCTTGTAACACTAAGAATGTTATTTTTATAATCGACGAAGTCGTTTCTGGTTTTCGCCTTGCAAAAGGTGGCGCGCAAGAATTTTTCAATGTAGAAGCCGACTTAGTCACACTATCTAAAGGATTAGCGGCTGGTATGCCGCTATCTGCCGTTGTGGGTAAAAGATCTTTACTCAACGAAATGGAAAAACTGCAAGTTTCGACCACCTTTGGCGGCGAAATGTTATCTCTAGAGGTTTGCGCAGCCGCCATCAAGACCTATCAAACAACAAACTACATCAGCCATATTCATACGCTAGGTAAAAAACTTAAAAACGGTATTAACCAAGTCGCCGAACGCTTAAATGCCCCCCTAAGAATCGTAGGCTACGATGCTATCCCTATGTTTCTATTTGCCAAAAATCCCGCCGTACACGTAACACTTGCCGAACCTTTTGTGGGTTTAATGGCAGCGCAGGGCATTATATTACGCCGCGACGTGAACTTTTTATGCTCAGCCCATACCGAGCAACAAGTTGATAAAACGATTTTAGCCGTTTCTTATGCATTGCAGAAAATGTTAAGTGATGGCTTATTTACCACCGAATCATCCGCATTAAATCCACAGTTTAATGATACCCAAAAAGAACTAGAGGCTTGTGATTCATGAGCTGCTGCGCGCTGCACACCGCAGCCGGTTATCAGGCGTTAATGCCATTACAACCGAAACAAGTCTCACCCGTAATCACAGCTTCCAGTCGCCCTACTGCGGTTAACGCCGCAACAGCCACTAACCCTGAATTTGTGTTGACGGTGAAAAAAGCATCTTCAACGATTAATCGCCTAAACAAAAACAATGATGAACGAAAAGTCATTAAAAATGCATTTATTTACACGGCTCAAAATAGCACTTCTGCGCCGCGACTTAGCTGCCTGACTAATGGCTGGATCGCGATTGAAGGCGATGTGATTTCTGCGGTAGGAACGATGGATGAAGCATTACCTGAAGCCGACTCAATCGTGGATGCCAGTGGCGCTATGATTTTACCGGGCTTTGTGAACCCGCACTGGCACGAAAGCTTTGTCGCACCCAATGATGAAGAACCCGATGACAGCCACTTACAACCAACGCCCTATAGTAATGGTGGAGACATCGGCGCATTGGGCGGCATGTTTGGCTTTATTTCAAGCGTAGCTAAACGGCTCACACCCAGTGAAGCTATCGCCATTGCACGCTGGAGCCTATGGACTCAATTGCGCTCGGGTACTACAACCCTTGGGGATTTAGGCTCGGCCAACACCGCTGATGCCATGGCGCAGGCCGCCATTGATCTTGGTATGCGCATTCGGGTTAGTCGTTGGTCTAGTGACATCATGATTCCCAACGAAGGCAATGCCGCCATACCCGTTGCGGATACCCAAGAGCAAATTAATGATGTACAACAATTAATGGCTAAATGGCACAACCACAGCTCGGGCTTAGTGTGTGGAATGCCTACCGTGATGGGCACTTTTGGTAGCTCTGACGAGCAGTTAATCGCCATGAAAAGTATTGCCGATCAATACCAAAGCCCTTATGCCATGCACCTTGGCGCGCTCCCTAACGAAGACGCCGCTATTCAACGCGTTTTTGGTAAAAGCTCCGTCCAACGCGTGGCCGATTTAGGTCTTTTAAGCGAGCGCTTAATGACGGTACACACCGCGTTTTTAAGTAAAGAGGAATATCAACTACTCCAAGATACGAACGTTAAATTTTGTTATGCACCGGGACATTACGGCATGCTGGGTGAAAACACCTTAAGTGCCAGTGGCCATTTTTCTCAAAGGTTAAAAGCCGGCTTACCCCTTGCCAGCAGCACCGATGGTGATATTTTTTATTCCGGCGGAATGACAGAAGCTATGCGCGCGGCCCATTTAACCAGTAATGAGATTGGCAATTGCAATACCATTTGCCCACCCACAACCGCATTACTCACTGGCACTGCCTACGCGGCCGAGGCATTAGGTTGGGGGGACAGAATAGGCAGCATCGAAACAGGAAAAAAAGCCGACCTTGTTTTTATAAACAAAGACAATTGGCGCTACCGTAATAGCCAGCACCCACTACGTACCTTTTTATTAACCGGCAGCAGTCAGGACATTGCACAAGTTATGGTTGCAGGCCAAACCGTTATGCTTGACGGTAACAGTCCCTATTTTAATGAAGCCGAATTGTTTTCCGATCATCAACGGGCAGCAGAGTCGGCACGGTCACGAATAAAACCTTAAAAATACCTCATGAAATATTAGTAATATTTAAAAAGTATCACCCTATATGAAAAACATTAGGATGATACTCCACACTATTTTCCTGCATTAAAATTTTGAGAGAACCATGCACCCTTCTGATACCGTTGGCACGACGAATAACGACAGTCACAGACTACAAAGCTCTGACTATTTTCGCAACATGACACTATTGTTAGTCAGTACCTTGACCGTAATGGCTGGCGCCACCATTGCGCCGTCACTCCCAGCAATGGCCGAAAATTTCTCAACCACTAAACATATTGATTTCTGGGTACAGATGGCTATGACCCTACCAGGCTTAGCCATTGCCCTCAGTGCGCCATTTATAGGACGCTTTGTAGACACTTACGATAAAAAATTATTACTGTTCACCGCTGTGGCCAGCTATGGTTTATTAGGGTGTTTAGCCATTGCAGTCAGTGATTCTTTAGGTGGCATATTAGTCTTACGGTTTTTATTAGGCATTAGCGTGGCTGGCATTATGGTTACCTGCACTACACTTTTTAGTGACTATTATGCGGGCCCACAACGTGGGCACTACCTAGGACTGCAAGCGGCTTTTGGTGGCTTTGGCGGCGTAGCCTTTATTGCCACAGCCAATGTTTTAGCAGGCACAAACTGGCTTTATCCGTTTGCACTTTACGGCCTAGCCTTTTTAACGTTACCGGCCATACTATTATGGGTTGTTAATCCAACAAAAGTCTCGATTTCAAAGCCTCCAACAAGCAACGATTCCTCACCCCTTCTTCAGCAAACGACACCTAGTGTTAATAAACGAAACCTTTTATTGTGGGGCTGTTGCGCGCTGGCCATAGTAGAGGTTTTAATGCTCTATACCATTCCCGTTCACCTCCCCTTTTATTTCAATTCATTACCCGGTGACGTATCAAGCAATGCGCAGTACAGTGGTTATTTTATTGCACTGATGCTTTTGGTTATGGCTGTTACGGCTAGTCAATACCGGCGCTTTCAGCATTTAGGTAGCCCCCATCAATTACACGCAGTCGGTTTTGGCATTATTGCTCTTGGCTTTATTATGTGGGCAACGAGCCAGTCATTATTGCTCACCCTTGAAAACCGATTGATTAATCAACTAGTCTTAATGGCGATTTTAATTATCATAGGTATTGGCCTCGGTGTTGTTCGCCCCAATTTAGTCACATGGTTGATGTCCCGCTACCCACCAGAACAACGAGGGGAAAAAATGGGAAAGCTCACATCGTGCTTTTTTATTGGCCAATTTATAACCCCGATCGCCACCCTGCCGCTGTTATCAATTAATGTAATCATGCCGCCTGAAGCCGGAATAGGTGCAAACTACACATTACTGTTCGCAATGCTTAGCAGCCTATGCTTATTAGCCGCAGTAGGATGTTTATATTGGGGAGGAAAGAAGAGAGAATAACCCTATAGAGCCTCTGTAATCACTAATCAATGCGTATCCACAGAGGCATCACCTGTTATTTAACATAAATGGTTATTATTCCTTTTCACCATTCACGCCTACCGACAACAAGTTCTCCCCATAATTTATCAGCAAATTATTCCCACCGGGTAAAGCGATAATTTTTACCGAGTCACCGAGTGTGTACAGAGGATTAGGCAGAGGTAATTCGATATTTTCGATAGTAACAATACCCGCCATTAAATCATCAATGTTGTAACGGTTAAGTTCCAACACGCCATTAACCCATATCAAACGATATACCGCTTTGCCATTAGCTCCCATACTACTGCTTAAAACAGTGCCCTCTAGCGGGGTGGGAATAGCAGTAATTTCGAGGTATTTTTCTTCGTCGTTATTGTATTCAAAGACACTATGGTGCGCGCTGACAAAACGGTCTCCGACATAATCAAATGATACAAACGTATTAAAAGGAAAGCTTTCGTCCTCGGTTAAAATCATATGATTCGATATACCATGACGGCTCACTTCAACCTTAAGGTTATCACTTGAGAAGTCATCATAAGCCAAGGACACAGAGCGATTACCGCTGGCATAATATTCAGTTATTCGGCCATTAGAGAACGGTTCAAACTGCCCAAGTGAATGCCAGTCAATTGCTTGTCTCGCGATAACATCATCAGGCCAAGTAAGCCCCCGAGTGTAAAAATAATCCAAATTATCTTCGTCAGTTTCATTTTCAAAAACCACACTGCGAGAAAATACCAAATTTCGATTCCCTCCAAGCGAGCTATAAATAAAACGTGTGTAAGGTGGCGGGGAAGCGCGCCCGTGTCCTCTCGATTCAGGCAATTCGTCAAAAATACAAACCCCTTCATTTATTGAGTACTGATAAATCACATCAGCCGTCATAACCAATTGGAAATTAGGCGTAATTTCAATATCTACTACACGTTCTGGCAGATCACAATTAGTAGCGACCCATACTCCATCACGCCACATTAAGCTTGCAACAACACCTTCCCTAGTCAACACATTCAATTGCTGTGTTTCTGCATTGAAAAACCAATTTTTCACTTCACTCAACAACACTGCACTCTTCGGAAATATTGGGGCAGGTAAAATAGTTAGCGATTTAACCGGCGATAGGTCATTTTTAGTCGTTTTAATTACGTACTGCCCCTGCACTAGCGGGTCGAGGAGTATAGGAAATGCCTGTGTATAAGAATCTTTTGAAAGCTCAACCTCTATCTCGCTGCCAGCAATGTCCACAATTGCAGTTCGGTGATCGGGTGTACTGAGTGGATCAGGATAATCCTCACGCAGGCTATTATGAGCTAAGTCCAAATATATACGCGTTGCCTGCCCAGCGACACTCGTCGCTAAAGCGACATGCTTTAGAATGGGAATGTTAGTCTGCGTTTCAATACATAAGCTTTGACAGTCAAAATCAAAACGGCAGTCATTGACTTGATAAGAACTAATAGCTACCGCGAAACATAAACGCTCAGGAATAAAGCTAGGGTCCACGGTTACATAAAGCTCTGTTTGCTGCTCGGTACTACCTTGTGCCTGACTAAACGTTAAGCCTTCATCAGCATTAATGATCTTCCACGGCACCAATAACGCAGGATACTCGCCATCAAATTTGTCTTGCACTGTAAATGTTTTGGTCAAATCTTCCGGCGTTGTATTCACATCAAAAACAATGGGTTGCTCATCGCCATCAACCACTAAAGCATAATCAATAGCGAAGCTTGAAAATCTAGAGGTTAACTCTTTATTAGAGAGTTTATCTTTTACAGTAACAAAGTGCTCCGCTTCATCCTCTAATTGTACATAGCCTTCTCGCAGCCTCGCATGAAATTGACTCGGCCCCACGCCATCAAACGCAGACAATACCAACGCATCGCTGTATTCCATTACCGTCCAATCGGCATGGGATCCCGTTACATTGATACGCACCATAGGCTCGTTCACTCGAACAGGCACCCCTCGGTGAACCCTGTTAGCAAGGCGAGAAGTATATTCGGAGAGCCCAAATAGACTGTAACGTGTGATTTCGGCCGTAATTGTCACTGCGGCAAGCAATTTAGCCCCACTATCGAATAGTGATACCAGTACAGGTTTATAGCTGGTACTAGCAACAGACGTTGGCTCATAAACCAACCACATTTTTGTTTCCGTTAAACTCACCGCCAAAAAACGCGCCGCCTCGTTTGCACTTGAGAGGTAGCCCGGCTCATGCTGCAAAGTAATCTCCCGAGTCTTTAGCGCTTCATCGTGCGCGCCCACAGCCGACAAAATATAGTCGCTGGAGCATAACCGGCAGCTTACCGACGGCATACTCGAGGACTCTTCACTCGAAGACTCCCCATTCAGTGGCACCATTCCAGCGCCATCACATCCACTTAAAATGCCAACCAACAACACTCCAGACAACCCCAATACTAAACCTTTCCAACTCATCAACTTAACCCCACAAGTAACTGACTAAGCCTACTTACGGCCTAAACTTGAGAAAGTTGCAGCTGAGGGAGGAGGAAAAAATACTGTATCCAATAATAATACTTACCGCCTACCTCCTCAACAGCGTTGCTCAAAGCGTTACACGCCTCGGTAACTACTCCAGCGTTATTCTAACAACCTGCCTCCCTGCAGGCCCCCTTCATCCAAGAGGACAAATATTATTGCCTCGCCCCCAAGGAAACCTTAGACGCCAAGGTACGCCATTTAAATATGCTTAATAAAACCAAATGCTTTTACTCTGTGAAGCAGCACCAGAATCCGTGTGCGGCATGTAGCAAAAAACGAATAACACTTATAAAAAACTAAAATACTAATTCAGAATGTATACGCTGTTAACATTTTTCAACCTATGAATGTCGTTATAGTGGCGCCACGTTAAATAGTCACTCCAGCTAAAAACACTAAGGTTCTTTCGATGAAAATCCTGCCAAAATATATTCCTTTATTTATCGCTATTATTACGAGCAATTGTTTTGCGGAGGAGCGAGATGGAATATATATGGGCGGAAGCATGCTCCAATCCAATATTGATGCTAGCGATGATGACATCGGTGTTTATGACAGTTATGTTTACCTCGACGAGTACACCACTGGATTTAAAATTCTGGGCGGGTACTACTACGGGCTTACATCTAAAATAGATATTGGTTTTGAAGTGGACTATCGTGAATTCGGCATTATCGATAGCTATACTAGTCAATACTACGAAGAAGGCGAAACCGGCGAGACCGTTATTGCTGAAAATCAATACCAACAATACGTTACAACCACGCGCTACCGCCAGGATATTTCCGCCCTTAACTTTTTTGGAATGATTGGCTTTAACCTTGGGAAAATGGGTGTATTTGGTAAGTGGGGTTCCAGCTTTAATGATTCCGACATCGATGAATCCGGCGGAAACCTGTTTGAATCTGGCTTTAGCTCCGTCTATGGCATTGGAGCCAAATTTCAACTCGGCTCTGTTGCCGTTAGATCTGAATACGAAGTTATTGATTTTAAAGCCAACGGAGGAGAGTACATGTATATGTTTTCTATGGGCGGCACTGTGACTTTTTAAATAATTTATACTGAAGGATATGACCCACGTCGGACTGGTGGGTCACGCGACTACAGCGCGGTCTCATTTACTTTGCAACTGCTCCGTCCGCGTTTGCACAAAGACTTTCAACTGCCTAAAACTTGCGGCATCCATCGAATCAAAGGCAACGGCCCAATGAATAACGTTGTCATTTTCCAATTTTAAATTGACTTCAACCAGCCAAGGCAAAATACGCTGGGCTCCGGCAAAAAAAACCAATTGTGGCTCTTGACCATTGCGGAAGACTAATAATAAATTGCCATTGCTCAAACGTAATTGGGAATAGCTGCGCTGGCGCGAGTGTTGGCGGTAGTAATAAAAAGCGAGCGCCACCCAAACTACTGCGAAAATAATTTTGGCCAGCCCTAAAAACGGGCCAAACACAACGCACACCGCGCTAAACCCCCACAGAGAAGTTTGCACTGCTGGAATAAAACGCGAGGGGGTAATTTTGAAAATGTAATCCTTATCTTTTTTATACACAGCGAAATCCTTGTCGCTAGCCGGTAAATGTTTGGGGCTACTATCTTTCGGCGGTTTAGCAGAAGAGGCGCATCACACCTTTAAGCCCGTATTATCCATCACAATACCCACAATACGCTTTAGCCCCTCCGTTGGAGCTTCTTTGTGTTTGAGCAACCAACCGAACATATCTTGATCTTCACTGCTAAGTAGCTCGACATATAACGCTTGATCTTCTGGCGGCAGCGTTAAATAGACATTCTCCAAAAACGGCATCAGAACAAGGTCTAGCTCTAGCATGCCACGACGGCTAGCCCACTTTAGGCGGTTGTATTCCATAAAAAAACCTCAATAATCGTGTGTTACACAGATTTATATAATATAGCTGACCATTATACGCCGGCCTCCCCCATTCGCCGTACATTCTGTTGACCTGCTTTGGCGACACGCAAATATAGGTAAGACCCATGACTAACGCTTGGACTTCACTTCTTGAATCCATAACGCTCACTAACACCGCTACAGGGGAAGGGTTGATTCCCCTAACCGAGCACATAATTATTACCATCACAGGACCCGATGCCATAAAATTTTTGCAGGGGCAGTGTACCTGCGACGTGTCTCAACTTGCACAAGGTCGCTGGCAGCTTGGCGCACACTGTACCGTAAAAGGTCGAATGCTCAGCAGTTTTACCATGGCGCTTCTAGCGGAAGATTGCGTAGGCTTACGCGTCCACCACAGTATTGCTGAAAGCGCGGCTCTCGCACTTAAAAAATATATTGTGTTTTCAAAAGCTAAGTGTGAAATAAGCCTGGCGCTAGCTTTAGGCATTGAGGGTACACCGCCCGCCAGCATAAGCCACAACACACCCGAAGCTGGCGCTTTTAGCCTGAGTGAGACTGGCACCTTGCTGTGCCATGACGATACCTTGTATGAATTATGGGTAAGCGCTCACTCACCCAGTGGCATCGATGCCATAAAAGCCTCTTTAGCAGGCGCTACCGTTTACACCAGTAACCGCTGGCAGCAACTGATGATTGAGCGCGGCCTTGCAGAAGTTCAGCATCTCACCGTAGATACCCACCTGCCCCAAGCGTTTAATTTCGATTTAGTCGGTGGAGTCAATTTTAAAAAGGGCTGCTATACCGGCCAAGAAATAATCGCCCGCTTGCACTACAAAGGGCAAAGTAAACAGCGCCTACATGCTGTTAGCCTTAGCGGGCCAGCCAACGAGCCCATTGCCGTTGGTCAACGCATTATCAATGCCGAAGGCAAAGCGGTAGGTGAAGTGCTGGCTGTCGCTTCCGACGAAGTCGGCGCAAAACTCCTGATATGCACTAAATTATTTTCAGCGGATGCACCGGCCTTATTTGTGGCAACAACCACACCAGATCAAGAAAGTGACAATAGCCCGGTTAATCGCCCCGCTCATACCCATGCCTTACAGCCACTCGCGCTTCCCTATGCTATACCTTAAAGGAACGGAAACTCTAACGAGGGCGCAGTATGTCCACAGCAGCATCAATGTCACCCATATCCCAGAAGGTCTACAAAGCCATATGTGATGCCATTGCAGCCGATAAGCTCATCCTACCCACCATGCCAGAGATGGCCATTAAGGTGAGGGATGCAGCCGATGATCCAGAAGTGGACATCAAAAAGCTATCCGGCATTATTGGTCACGATGCCGCGCTAACGGCTCGTATTATCAAGGTTGCCAATAGTGCGCTTTATCGCGGCAGCCAAGATATCCAAGACCTAAATATGGCATTAATGCGCCTAGGGCTTGCCACAACCAGCTCGCTGGCGATTGGCTTAGCTATGGAGCAAATGTTTCAAGCGACTACCGATATGGTCGATAAGCGGCTACGTGATGTATGGACCATATCATCGGAAACTGCCGGCATGTGCACCATGATTTGTAAGTTTCAAACCAAGCTACGACCCGATATGGCAGCGCTGGCTGGGCTTACCCACAAAATTGGCATACTCCCTATTTTGCAATTCGCTGAACATTACCCCGCTTTACTGCGCGACGGGATGACCCTAGACAGCATTATTCAGGAAATCCACAGCTTACTCGGTGCCCGTATTTTAACCGAGTGGGATTTTCCCGCCGAAATCTGCAATGTTCCCCTAAGTCACGTCGACTTCAGCCGAAAAGTCGATAAAGCCGACTATTCGGATATCGTCACTGTCGCCATGCTCCAAAGCTTGGCGGCTGGTGGTCAGCGTTTTGGTGACTTAGATTACAGTGCCGTGGCCGCCTTTGATCGCTTAGGCTTAGACTTTGACATCGAATCGGCCATCGCCGAGGGCGTTAACGACGATATGGCTGAAGCGATGAAGTTTCTCAGCTAATCTGAAACCTGAGCACCAATCAGCGCAACGTACTTATACCAGCACCGACTCGCCCGCAGCCCTTATACCTAGGGGGCTTACGGGCTTTGTTGCCCTAAATCTTCCGTCATATCCCCTTGCTCCATACCATTTGTGATAAAAATTTTAAATTTATCGTGTAAGAATCCTGCCACACTAGCGACTAATCCCATGAACAGTTTGAAATGACCGTTTCACTAGATGATTGAGCATTAACGAATTAAGCTGCTATACAGGCTAATGCGGTATAACCCCACATGGGTTTTGCCGCCGAACAATACGAAACTTTATACCTGATTACACGACTAACCAACGATCACAAACTTTCGAAAACACTTAGGAAATACACCATGAACAATTCATTAAAAAGCATTACTTTAAGCTCTGCTGTTGCCATTGCCTTAGCTTCTGGCCACGTTGCTGCCAGCGAAAATCCATTTAGCGCCACAGCATTAGAGGCTGGCTACCAAGTTGCCGCCGCTGAAGGCAAGTGCGGAGAAGGTAAATGCGGTGGTGATGAAAAAAAATCTGAAGGCAAATGTGGCGAAGCAAAATGTGGCGCCGATAAAAAGACATCTGAAGGCAAGTGCGGTGAAGCTAAATGTGGCGCCGACAAGAAAAAGTCTGAGGGTAAATGTGGTGAAGCAAAATGCGGCGCTGATAAAAAGAAATCTGACGGTAAATGTGGCGAAGCCAAGTGCGGCGCCGACAAAAAGAAAACCGAAGGCAAATGTGGTGAAGGTAAGTGCGGTTCTGCTTAATAATTAGTAAACACCTTTACACGTTGATGTGCAGCAATCGCTGCACATCAATCTACCCAGACACACCAGCAATGGCCTTATTATGGTTTCAACCCCCGCAGCACAAGCCTTAAAAGGTGCCGGTTTAGGCTTTAGGCGCGAGATGCTAGATACGCTAAAGGAACAGTCACTCAGTGATATTGATTTCTTTGAACTATCTCCTGAAAACTGGCTGGGCCTAGGTGGCCGCTACGCTCGAGATTTACGCCATTTTACTGAGCGCTTTAATTTTGTGTGTCATGGTTTGTCGTTATCTGTTGGCGGTTCTGCCGAACTCGATACGCAATTGTTACGCAATATTAAAGCGTTTATGAAACACCACAACATCACCCTGTATACAGAGCATTTATCGTGGTGTGCCGACGATGGACACCTGTACGACCTGCTACCCATTCCCTGCACAGAAGAAGCCGTGCACTGGGTTGCACAGCGTATACGGCAGGCGCAAGATATTCTTGAAATGCCCATCGGTATCGAAAACGCTTCGTATTATTTCGCACCACCAGGCGCACAAATGCGCGAAGAAGAATTTATTAGCGCGGTTGTCGCCGAATCTAACTGCATGCTGCATTTAGACGTCAACAATGTCTATGTGAATAGTCAGAACTTTGGTTTTGATGCTCAGCAATATATCGCCGCACTCCCCCTCGACAAGGTTTGTTATTTACATGTGGCCGGGCACTACGTCGAGCTCGACGGTTTTATCGTTGATACTCACGGCGCCGATGTTATCGACCCTGTGTGGGCATTACTCGAATACACCTACGGTTATCTTAATAACCCGGCGCTCACGCCAACCTGCTTAGAGCGTGACTTTAACTTTCCCGAGTTTGCCCAGCTTCACAATGAAATTACCCAAATAAAAACATTACAAAACACGGCACAGAAAAAATTTGCAAACAGAGTCGCTGCAGGCCACCGCTCATGAACACGTATAAAGCGGCTCCTGCAGGTTTACAGGCTTTTCAATCCGCTTATGGTAAACACTTACGCAAGCCCGCAGCTCTATCTCGCCCGCAAGGTGTTCCTGCGCGCGCGAGTGAGATTTACGAAGAATTATTCTTTAATAATATTTGCGGTTTTATTAACAACTGCTTTCCCGTTGCTAAAAGCCTTTTTCCTGAAGACGCATGGTTACTTTTTTGTCGCACATTTTTTATAGAATGGCGCTGTCACACCCCGTATTTCAGCGAAATCCCTAAAGAGTTTGTGAATTACATTCAAGATGGGAGTCACACCCTGGACTTACCCGCTTGGTTCGCCGAACTCATAGAATATGAGTGGCTAGAACTTGACGTAGATATCAGCAATGCTACCGCTTTAAACGCTCACAACGTCGGAGATGGGAAACTCTACGCCAATCCAACACTACGCAACTGTGCCTTTGAGTGGCCCGTTCACCAAATATCCGTAGATTGCATACCCGATGTCCCTCAAGCGACATTCCTTGCAATTTACCGCAACGCAGATCATTGCGTACAGTTTATGGCCATGAACGCGATGACTGCGGCCCTACTCGAAATTATTGAGCAGGCGCCCTGTTATAAGAACCAAGCACTAGAACAGCTTGCCGCGGCAATAAACCATCCAAACCCGCAACAAATTATCACTTTCGGCCAACCCATTATCGACGACTTTTTAGCGCGGGGAATATTGGCATCAACCCCAAAATAATCATCGGCCGCAATCAGCAACACTGATTACCCAAACAATAAACCGCATCAACTCACTACTGTGCATCTAACGCAGGGAATAATTACATGCTTTTTTTAAGACCCATAGCCACACTTTTACACAATCTTCTCAATAAAACTCGCAACGCCGATTTTATTGCGCCCTTATTATTACGACTATACCTTGCGCCTATTTTCATTTCGGCGGGCTTTAATAAAATGAATAGTTTTGACAACGTCGTAGAATGGTTCGGCAATGACGATTGGGGACTAGGCTTGCCTGCCCCCTTACTAATGGCCTTTTTAGCCACAGCAACGGAAATTATTGGCGGTTTCGCCCTTTTATTTGGCATAGCAACACGCTGGCTGGCAGCTCCTTTAATGTTCACTATGGTCATTGCTATGACCACAGCACACTGGAGTAATGGTTGGTACGCCATCGCACCCGGCAACGCTGAAACCAGCATGTCCGCTGTGTTAGCGCCCGTTAACTTTCCTGGAGCTGCTGCCAGTTTAGAAAACAGTGCAGATGTCGGCAACCGCCTTTCGAAAGCCAAAGAACTACTACAAGAAAATGGTAATTACGAATGGCTCACCGAAACAGGCAGCTTTGTTGTACTCAATAACGGCATCGAGTTTGCCGCCACCTATTTTATTATGTTACTCGCATTATTTTTTATTGGCGCGGGACGTTATGTGAGTTTAGATTATTGGTTGCATAAACGTTTGATCAATATAAAAAAAGAGCCTTAGGCTCTTTTTTTTAAAACTCAGAGTTTTTCAAAAAGCCGGTTCATCCAGCCAGTTAAAACTGCCAGCGATAACCGGCGTTAATGTAATACCCTGTCGACTCAACATCTTGATCGGCAAAGGTTTCACTAATAAAGTCATACCCTAAATCAACCTCTAATTTAATCGCGCGCCTTACCGCATAGTTAACTCGCAACACGGGGCGGGTCATTACACGGCTATTGTTATTCACATTACTTTTGCGGTTATCAAGACGTAAACGCGGATTAAACCGTAGCTTAGATGTTGCCTGTATACGCCAATTGAGATCCAATGTGGATGTGTTAGCGCGATCGGTATCGGAATAGCGTAGACCAACGATTAAGCTATCGCTGTCTGTAATAAAACGATTACTGACTAGCTGCGCTGAATAATAAAAGTCTTGCCCGTAGGCAGCAATGCCCTCTACCCCGCCCGAAGCAACCGTACCACCATACTTTGAAGTATTTAATGAGGCGTTTAGCTGCCAATTGTCATTCAGCGTTTGTGTAACGCCAAAGGTTGCAGTATCGAGCGTTGCGGTACGATCCACAGCCAATTGCGTAATTTGCAATAAAGTATAACGCGTACTTAAGTCGGCCAAGTCTTGCCCGCCCTGACCAATTACAGCCGAAGTCGTTGTTAGTATCGGGTTACTGCGGCGATCATAACTACCATTTACGGTTAAACCTTGCTTGAGTGTCCAAGTACCGTTGAGCATAAATACGTTAAGGTTATTGTAGTAAATATCGTAGTCAACCAAGGTGAATAATGACTTTTCTCCGTCGTAATAACGGGCTTCGCCACCAATGGCTTCACGATCCAACGCACCTTGATTCACTTGATTAAAGTAAAACCCACTAAATTCCCAACCGCCCCATAATGTCCCGAGATCGACACTGGCACCGTAGAAACTTCTGTCAGTATTCACTTCGTCACGCTTAGAGAAATCAACGGGGTAACCCACAACACCGTTAACGGTAATGATTCCTGTTGCTTCATATGAAGCATGAGCACCGTCAAAGCGCCCAAAAACCCCACCAGAATTACGCGACTGCCGACCAATACGGCCGTACAAACCCCAATCTTTCTGGCGCCCCTCCAGTGAAAGTAAATTCGGGTTTAACTTATCGCGATCAGTTTCTGAATTAAGATCTTTTTGGTAATTACCAGCCACTTGCGCTTTAAAGTCGTAGTGATCGTTACGCGCGCGCGCAATCACGCTTAAATCATTACTTAAAACAGAACGTAATAACCGCGATGATTCATCGGCAACTGTGATTTCGTCACGAAAATAATACTGGCCGAAACTACCATATACCTGTTTTTGCCAGCTATCGCCTTTACTCGCTAACGTATTGCGCTCGGCGGCTATAGGGCGCTTCGGTTGATTAGCCGCGGTAAGGATAGCGTTAAGCCGCTGAGAAACACGTACCGCGCCCTCGCCTTTAGGGTAATCCTCTAAATAACGTTTATATTCAGCTTTTGCGTGTGCCAACTGCCCTTTGTATTCACGCGCCAAACCAATGAGCTCTTGAATCGGCGGTTTAATTACCTCGTTGCCTTCAGCGCGAATACGGGTAAAAATTTGCACCGCGCGACTATAATCTTGATCGAGCATTGCTTTATTCGCGCGATCTAAAAGGTCGGTCATTGCATAATCTAAAGGCTTTAGCTGCGTCACCAAATTCACTGCAACTTCGGTTTCAGGCTCTTCAAAAACCTGCGTATTCACAACCTCTGATTTATCGCGCTCTATCACAACAATCATCGATTGATGATCACTAGCATGGCGCGCATTAAATTTTACTTTTTCAGAAAAGTTAACAACAAGCATGGGGGTTTCAGTGTGTATACCTTCAAGCACCACTGAGTCGACCGGTGCCCCAAACGCCGACGACCACGTTAAGGTTTCTTCGTTATCACCCATCGCGGCGACAGCAGCAAGATCAATACTGTTTTGGCGCAACTGAACCCGCAGCTTTTTACCGGACTTTTCCGGTGAATGGCTCACATAAAAAAGAGGGCGAAAATAACGTATCTCAACCACGACACCTTCAGCCGTCTCTACAACATTAAGATCGTTTAATACCTCGTTAGAGGCAAACGCACCGGGGCTAAAAAACACCCCCAAGATCGCAACACCACAGAATTTACGTAAAGCAAAGACGGATACCCAAGAAAACATCACTTTAAAGGCCGAGAAATAACTACACATAATCTAATTCCACGGCATTGTTGGCTGATGGCACAATTGACAAGGGATTGGCCCCACCGGGGGATGACTAGGACCTTGGCCTTGCGCAATGACATTATCGTGGCAACTGGCGCACTCACCTATCACTTGATCATGGTCCACAAAATCGACGGGCAACCAGTTTGAGGTTAAGTGGCAAGCATCACAGGTCTCGCTGACATTAATGTGCATAGCATGCTTGCCTTGTGCCGCCGTACCATTGTGGCAGCTCGAGCAAGTCCCCAATACCGCAGTATGGTCAACCGCCACTGTGGGCGACCAGACAGTGGTATTGTGGCAAAACTCACAAGCATCGATGGTGGCAATATGTAACGGTGTTTTACCCGGTGCCAGCGTATTATTGTGGCAAGCCACGCAGCCACTAGAAATCCCCCCGTGATCGTAAACCGCCTGGCTCCAATCGCTCGTAATATGGCAATCATCACACTGCTTACCTATGGTCGGATAATGATCGGCAGCTTTACCGCCCGCAACCACCCCATCGTGACAACTTTCACAAGTGCCATTCACTTCAATATGATCAACGCGCTGTGCTGGTGCCCATAACGAGGAGCCATGGCAAGCTGTGCAATTTTCAGTCGTATCGATATGCAAAGCAGGCTTGCCCAGCGCGACCGCGCCGTCGTGACAACTGCTACACTCACCCGTTACCTCAGCGTGGTCCACCAAGTTAACCGGCGACCAAAATGACGTTGCATGGCAAGCCTCACAAACGCCACTCGCAGTAATGTGAGTAATGCTTTTTCCTGTCGCGGTTACACCATCGTGACACGTTGAACAACCACCGGTAATGCCATCATGGCTAAAGCTAGCGCCAGACCAAGCATTGGTAGAGTGGCAATCTTCACACACATTATTACTGGCAATGTGGGTAGCATTCTTACCCATTGCCGCCACACCGTTATGGCAACTAAAACAGGTGCCCTGCACCTCATCATGGTCCACGGTAATGGTGGGTGCCCAGATATTCGTATTGTGACAAGATTCGCAGGTATTGCTCGTGGTGATATGAAGTGCTGATTTTCCTTCTACAAATACGCCATCGTGACAAGCGATACAGCCGTTATTAATATCGCCGTGATCATAAACAGCTTGGCTCCAGTCACTCGTGACATGACAGTCATCGCACTGATTATTCGCAGGAAAATGGTTAGCCGGCTTGCCGCTTGCAACCGTATTGTTATGGCAGCTGGCGCAAGTCCCGTTCACCTCTATATGATCGACTCGTGTCACTGGCGACCATAACGTGGTGCCGTGACAGGAATCGCAATTATCGGTAGTGTTGATATGCAACGCCGATTTACCTGTTGCCGTCGAACCATTATGGCAACTAGCGCAAGACCCTGTAACCGCCGAGTGATCAACCCTTATCACCGGTGACCACAACGTCGTGCTATGGCACAGCTCACAATCGCTCGTCGCTAAAATATGAGCTGGGCTTTTACCGGTGGCTTGTACGCCATCGTGGCAACTGGCACAGCTGCCGGTCACACCGGAGTGGTCAAAGTTAACCAAGCTAAAACTCGCGCTAATGTGGCAATCGTCACACTGGTTAGAGCTATCGATATGCTGCGGATGCTTGCCCGTTGTCGTAGTGCCGTTATGGCAGCTTTCACAGCTACCGAGTACGGCCGAATGATCAACCTGCACCGCGAAGGTCCATTCCATGGTGGTGTGGCAATCGGTGCAATTATCGGTGGTTTGAATATGTGAAAGCGGTTTGGCCGAGGCCTCCACAAAACCACCATTGACATGGCAGCCCACACACATTTTAGGTGTGCCTTCAAAACGCCCGCGGGAGTGGCAACTTTCACAATCCACATCCGCGTGCGCGTTATCAAGCGCGAAGCCTGTGGCGAAATGATCAAAAGTAAAAGCTTGCTCCGTAGGCTCCTCAACTGTGTTTTTATCGCCATCAGCTGCCGAGACATTCGCTGAACAGAAAACGCTGAGCATCAAAACTAAAGCGCCTAACCAACGCAGTGGTAGCATAGAAATCATCGTACCTTTACTCCAATCACTTTAAACGACTCAGTGACATGGCAGCGCTCGCAGGTGCGACCGAAACGTTTGTTATGCTCATCATCGTTAGCGTGGCAAGCAATACACGCCGAATTTTGTTTAACGCCATCTTTAGCCGGCTCGGTATGGCAAGCACTGCAAGCTTGGCCATCATGGGCGCCATCCAGTTTAAAGTCTGTTTGCGTATTATGATCAAACAACCATAGCTTCCAATCATTCGGGGTATGGCAACTAGCACAATCGGTACCCAAGGATAATTTATGGCTGTCATCGGCCTGATGGCAGTCGTAGCACGTGGTTTTAGCGTCCTGGAAGGTCTTGGTGGCGTGGCAACTTTCACAACTGGTAATCGCATGCATGCCCATTAGCGGAAACTTAGATAAGTTGTGATCAAAACGTACTTTTGCCTGCCAGCCTTCTTCGTTATGGCATTGCGCACACTGCTTGCCCTCTTGCCCTTTGTGAACATCATCGGCGCTGTGGCAATCCACACATTCCGACGCTAACGCTTTGTTAGTCTCCTCTGTGCCGTGACAACTCTCGCAGCTTAGGCTTACATGCTTACCGTGCAGCTCAAAATCGGTATCATCATCGTGATCAAAGGTTTGCTTCTTCCAGCTGTTTTCATTGTGGCAACTGTCACACTCTCGACCGTTGCGACCAAAGTGTTTGTCATCATTAATATGGCAACCCACGCAGCGCATACTCGGCTGTTTTTCAAAGCCCGATTGCTCGTGACAAGCATTACAGTTCAAGCCCTCGTGTCCGCCTTTAATTTTAAAATCGGTATCCTCATTGTGATCAAAAGCAAGCTCATCCCAAGCGGTAACTTTGTGGCACTTATCGCACTCACGCCCATTAACCCCCGCATGGGCATCGTTAACGGCATGGCAGGCATAACACTCGGTGGGGGTATTCTCGTACTTCTGATCAGGGTGGCAAGCACCGCAAGCAATCTCTTCATGGCGACCAAACAAGGCAAACTCTGTTTCAGAATGATCGTAGCGATTGTCCTTCCAGCCATCGGTCACATGGCAGTCACTACACTCTTCGCCAAAAGCACCTTTATGGTTATCGTCTTTTTCGTGGCAATCAAAGCACTGGCTCGGCGCTTCGCGATAAGTTTTGCTTTCTTGGTGGCAAGACGAACACTGCACTTCACCATGCTTGCCAGTGAGCTCGTAATCCGTATTCGTATGATCAAACGTATCGGCATCAAAATTGAGAATATCGCCATCACGGCCCAAGTGCTCGGTGTGGCAACCCAGGCAGTCAAGCTCTTTCGATACCGCCATACGGCCATGAAAACCTTCGACGCCCACAATATCGGCATCGATCTCTTCATGGCAATCACGGCACAACTGCGGCCGGCTATCGCCATGGCAAAGATCGCACTGCTTCTCATACTCGGCATGCCCAGCCACTACCGGCCCTGGCATTAACAGCTTTTTAAAGGAGAAGGAATCATCCTGCGCGAGTGCACTGGCGCTCAAGGTTAAAAGAAACACACTCAGATAAGTGCTCAGGACAGCAAATAAACGACGATAAAACAAGGACATATTCAAGGCACAATAAATTTCATTGATGTCGCTTCATAAAAGCAACGACTAGTAGACGTGCACGGCATAGACGTGCGCAACAGCAGTAATAATCAGCATCACAAATATCGGCAAATGCAGCATGTGCCACATCGAAAATAAACGCTCGTAAAACGATAAGCCGGCAATTTTCCGTAAAGTCAGTAAATAGCTTCCCATGTGGGCTCGCGAAACATAAAAATACTCGCGACGCTGATTACGGTTTAAGCCTTGTAAATAATTAGGGCTTTTGACCATCTTCTTCAACTTTAAGGTCAGCGTTCTTAATGTCCACCAGCTCGCTATACGTAATACAAAAAAATTAGTTAAATTACCTAGCACACCACGACGAGCTAATACTTTCTTCTCAAAGGCATATAAATTATTTAATAAAATATCATCAGGTAAACCATCAGAATCTAATTGGTCATGCATTTCTTGGCGATCAGCAAACAACTGCGATATCACCATTTTCTTACCATAAAGACTGTAATGAATCCGCGTATAAATAAAACGCCCAACCAAGCCACTACCGACCATCAGCCCCATTGCAGCCAAAGTAATATTACTGTTAGTAGAACCTAAACCAAAGTTACAGTGAAACAAGATCGCAACGGGGCCTAAAACCCCCATCACCATATGCATTTTAAACCAAGTTTTTGTCGAAAAGACGAGCCAAGGATTCCGATTTAAACGCTTACGCAGCGGATAAATTAATAGCAAGATCATTAACGATGCACCAAAAATACCCAGCGCATAACCCAAGCCATACTCAGCAGAAATTAAATACTCGGAACGCACACTCCAACCAATAGCCAGTAACACCACAACCAGTAAAGTAAAGGCTTTACGCACTGTAAATATACGAAAACGCTTGATTACAGAGGGATTCCCCTCGCTTGCAGTGGCCGACGTCAAAATCTCAGAATTCATTGAGACTCCCCGGTATCAGGCGCTTTTGGCTCCTGCTTTTCTTGTTCGGCAAAAAAAGAAGATACATAACTTCCCGCATCACTCCCAACAAAACTCCGGTGGTGATGTTTTTTTATTTTTACAGAACTAGAACCGCTTGCGGTATCAACCTTAGGGTGCCCCTTAGGTAAAGGAAAAATATCGCCGTCATACCCCAAAGCCCGTGCTTTAGCAGCCGCATTATCAGCTTCATCGCGATAACCTAAATGATTATAGGACTGGGCCAACAACACCCAACCTTTCATATCATTCGGCTGCGCTTCTAACCGAGCTTTTAAACCTTTTAATAATTGATCAATCGAGGCAATTTTTGGCGCAGTGGCAGGTTCGGCAGCCATAACATTGGCGGTACCAACCAGCAAGCACAACATCGTCATACCCAAAACGATATTACTGGCAGGGAATCTATTCATTTAGGAAATCTCATAGTTAACGCAATACAACAAATAGCATTTTTGGTGTCGAGAGTTAAAAAAACACCACAAATAAAACTTATGCGTATAAAGAGCCCGCAGAGGCATAATTTATAACCGTATAGAGTACACTAGTCACCACCGTTATAAAAACACTGACATTGGTTCATAACGAGAACAAACGCACGAATAATAGACCTTATAACGCGTATCCTAGCGCTAGGCGCCCAGACGGTAGCGGGACGACCAACCATAGTTAAATCTTTAGCATATTAGCGAGCCAAGCACGCTTAAAACTATGGACATATCCCCCTGCACAATGAACAATATTTACTTCATTGTGTACCACGGCGTACGCGATACAAATCCAAGGGACAACCCCCATCCCTTAACGCTCCAATTTTAGGATGTTTATGAATTACATTGAGTTAGCGGTATATGTTTTGCCCATGCTAATCGTATGGGTAGCATATTGGCTCTATAAAAGTCGCAAGCACCAAAGAGCCGCTATTAAAAAGCTAGAATCCATCGAAGCCGGGTTAACTGAACCTGCCAGCCTGCACCCCGTAATCGACCCCAATAAATGCCTCGGCTGCGGCGCATGTACACGCGCATGCCCGGAGGGCGATATTCTTGGGCTAATCAACGGTAAGGCCGAGCTAGTAGAGCCCGCCAACTGCATTGGCCACGGCGCCTGTAAAACAGCCTGCCCCTTTGAAGCTATCACCCTAGTCTTTGGTACCGAAAAGCGCGGCATGGACATCCCTATTTTAAGCCCCACATTCGAAACCAACGTTTCAGGAATGTTTATTGCCGGTGAACTTGGCGGCATGGGCCTTATTCGCAACGCAATCGAGCAAGGGATTCAAGCAGTCAACGGCATCAAAAAAGTCACCTCCGCCAAACATGAAGAGCAATACGACCTTGTCATTGTTGGTGCCGGGCCAGCCGGTATTGCATCCGCTTTAGCGGCAAAAAAACAAGGACTCAAATTTTTAATACTTGAGCAAGACTCGCTTGGCGGCACAGTCGCGCACTACCCTCGCCGAAAAATGATTATGACAGCCCCCGTCGACCTGCCTTTGGTCGGCAAGGTGAAACTGAAAGAAACCTCCAAAGAAGCACTACTGGAAATGTGGCAAGAAATTATCCACGATCAAGAGCTGGATATTAACTTCAACGAACGCCTCGAAAGCGCCATCCCACACGAAGGAAATACGGGCTTTAGTATTGAAACAACAAAAGGTAAATACAGCAGCCGCTGCTTATTACTATGCCTAGGCCGCAGAGGGACACCCAGAAAACTGGGAGTGAAAGGCGAAGAGCTCACCAAAGTTGTTTACCGGCTTATAGACCCAGCACAATACGAAAACCAGTATGTATTAGTGGTAGGTGGTGGCGATAGCGCCATAGAAGCCGCCACCAGCATTGCACAAGAACCTGGCACAAAAGTGACCTTGTCTTACCGCGGTGAAGGCTTTGATCGCGCCAAACAGAAAAATCGCGACCTTGCCAACACCCTGCAGCAACAACAAAAACTCACCATTTTATTGCAGTCGAACGTGAAGAATATTACCCCCACAGACGTGACGATTGAAAGCAACGGCAAAACAACAAAACTTCAGAACGATGCCATTATCGTTTGCGCCGGCGGCATACTCCCAACCCCATTCTTGGAAAAACTTGGCATTGAGGTAGAAACAAAACATGGTCAAGAATAACCTCAGCACCCAACACCCGCTTCGATTTACAACACTCTGCCAAATCGCAGTGCTATCCCTTGGCTGCTCGATTGGCACTGCAGGCCTAGCGCTAACGCTTGAAGATGCCCGCTTATCTATTCGCACCAAAAATTTTGATACCGCCGAACAACAACTAATCGAGCTGTCCAAAACCGGTGACAGCGATGCGCAGTTTCTATTGGGATCACTCTACAATAGCGGCCAGGGTGTTACGCGTAATTACGAAAAAAGCGCATTCTGGCTCATGAAATCCGCACAACAAAATAACGCCAAAGCCAGCTATACACTAGGCAATTACTACGAAACTGGCAAAGGTACGAACAAAGATATAGAACAAGCCATTCACTGGTACGAACAAGCGCTTGCACAAGGTGAAGCCAAGGCCTCCGATAAGCTCAATGCGTTAAAAACACATAATACACAACAAGCCAAAACACAAACCGTTAGCGAAATCATTAACTTAATTCGCACCAACGATCTCCAAACGCTGGAGAATGCCCTAGGCAATAATACACAAAAAGCCTTTATTAACAGTATTGATAGCAGCGGAAATACTCCCCTTATTTACGCCATCGACCGTAAGAATACGGAAGCCGTTACCCTGCTATTAAAACTCAACGCGGCCACCAACAAGAAAAACATTCTCGGCGACACACCTTTAATTTTTGCTATCAAAAATGGCAATGAACACATAGCGATACAGCTCATTAAAAACGGCGCGAGCATCAACACCCAAGACAACCTTCAAAATACCCCACTACATCACGCCACAAACCAAAACAACATCGATTTAATTAAATTACTGCTGGCTCGCAAGGCAAACATCAATACAGAAAACAAAAAATTATTTACCGCTTTAGATTACGCAGACACTGACGAGATACGCGAGCTACTCAAAGAGAATGGCGCCAATGCCGGCCACAGAGAATCTATTGCCGAATTTCGTTCTGAGCTCTCAGATAGCGAACTCGCGAAAAACATCGCCTTAAATAGCGAGATGGTCAACGACGGTAACAACCCCTTTAAAAACTGGCCACCACTCAACATTGCCGCTTGGCGTGGACAACTCAAACACGCGGAAGTCCTACTTAAAAATAGCGACAACATCAGCGAAATTATTAATGCCACCGATGATGGCGAGCTGACCCCAGTCATGCGGGCCGCATGGCATGGGCATTTAGACATTGTCGAGAAGCTCATTAATCATGGCGCCGATGTTAACGCACTAACACCGGACGGCGACTCAGCCCTATCACTAGCCGTACAAGAAGATCACGGAGAAGTTACCGTGGCACTACTTGAAAACAATGCAGCTGTGCCTCGCGCAAAAGGCTTAGAACCCTTAATTAACATTGCCGCACGAAAGGGACACCAAGCTGTTGCGCAGAGCCTACTAACCCATACGGACAACATCAATACACTACACAATAATAAGACACCCATTATGTGGGCTGCCGAATCAGGTGATATTGATTTACTGAAAGCATTACTCGCCAAAAATGCCAACATTGACGCAACAGACGACTTGCAACGCACCGCTCTCTGGCTGGCGGTAGCCAAAGACCAAAGCACAGCCGCTAGCATTCTGGTTGGCGCCCGAGCAGACACCACACTGACAGATAGCGAGGGCAATACACCACTCGCACTGGCCAGTAAAAAAGGGAATACAGCAATAGCGCAACAGTTAATGCTACCCGCGAGCATTATTAACCAAGCCAATAAACAAGGTAATTCACCGCTGATGTTAGCCGCCCAAAACGGCAATGATGTTATCGCAGCACAATTGATTAAGCGCGGAGCCGATGTGACAGCAAGGAATAACATCAGCCTGACGCCACTCATGCTAGCGGCGCAAGCTGGCCACCTTTCTACCGCGAAGATATTGGTAGAAAACGGTGCCGATACCAACAGAAGAAACAAAGACGGAAAAAGCGCAGCCGATATGGCCAAGTCATCAAACCAAACCTTGGTTGCGCAATATTTGAAAAAACAGAAGAAATCTTTCTTTTAAGGGACGAGGCAATAATAGTTTATCCAATTAGGCGAAGAGATCGGCTTTCTTA
>NZ_CEXWTU010000009.1:0-47692 GCF_982758155.1 Marinagarivorans sp.
AACACGGCAGGTGTTTGCGACCGTGCTTGGCATACCATGCTAATACACGAGTCAAAAAACTTTTGGCCTGGGTGTGATGAATGGGTGTTGTCATGGTTGCGGTTGGGGTCGGTTATCTGGCCGGCTATGGTAATGGTTAGTGCTCAAATAAGCACGTTACGGGGAAGTGCTGTTGGTTGGTGTGTGTTTAATCTGAGGAGGAATGTTGTGGTAGCGAACAAGAAAATTTATTTACTCGTGTTACCTGTCATGGCTTCACTGCCCCTCTTGGTTAAGTTGCCGGCTTTCTCGCCAACATGGTTAGCGTTGAATGACTCGGCGCACTCGGTCCTTTTTTTATTGTTGAGTGTGGGTTTGGCCGCCTTTTTTCAGTTGCCGAGTAGTAGCGTAAGGGAGAGTAGGCGCTGGCAATATTTATGGCTGGGGTTGCTTGGGGTTGGTGTGGCGATTGAGGTCGCGCAGTCTTTTATTGGCCGCTTCGCCAGTTTTTATGATGTGTTTTTGGACGGTATTGGCATTGTTGTTGGCTCGTTACTGTACTGCGCCTGGGGGCAAAAGCGTTTATTCCTTGCTGGCTTGGCTAGTCTAGTTATGGCGTTTGCATTTATTAATCCGCTTTGGGTGACGTATCACTCTTACTTGCTTAAAAAGCAGCGCCCGATAATTTGTAACTTCGATGGCCCTTGCCCTTGGGCATTGAGTTTTAACCAAGGAGCGTTCAAAACGATCAAGCCGCATATGCCTGAAAATACCAAGTGGCCGAATAATCACTCAGAATTTGGTGTTTTAACGTTTCCGACTACGACTTACCCTGGTGCTGGGGTGCAGCATGCTTTTGTTAGTTGGGAGGGTTATGGTGAGTTATGCGCTGAGATTTATTGGCCTTATTTATGGGATACCCGTTTGGGTGTTCACATACACGATGCCGGTTTCCCCGGCAAAAGCCAAAAGTTTGATCGTGTGACGACTATAACCGCAGGTAGTAATACGGTGTGTGTGTCGTTGGCCGATGTGAAAGAGACGGTTGACCTAGGTGCTGCCAAAACGTTGATTTATTATCGACCAAAGCCCGAGCAGGCCGGGGAGCTTTATCTGGATAATATACGACTGCGTTAGTGGGTGGAGGTTATATTTTCTGATTATTGGTGTTTAGCTTTATACTGTGCCTAGGGACGAGGAAATAATACATTATCCACTAATGCTTGCTCTCTACTTCCTCATCTTCGTTACTCAAAGCGTTACATGCCCCGGCGCGGCGCTTTAAAGTACCTTGATGAGAAAGCAGAACACTGCGCCTAGCTGGACAATCTATATATTGCCTCGCCCCCTAATCTAATAGGGGGGGATTTCGGCCTCCCTATGTAAGTTCTCTCTGCTCGCCTCTTCTTGGGGGGCATTTTGATCATTATTCCAAGTTCAATAATGGAGATTTTTTGTGAAAGTAAGTAATGACGGCGCTACGCTATTACAGGCTAAAGACGGCTGCGATAGCACGGTTTCCGCGAAGCCTTATTATGGCTATTTTGACTTGATGCGTGCCGTATTGGCCGTAGCCGTTTTTATTTCGCATGCCAATATTTTACCAGAACCCCTTGATTCTATTGGCGGCTATGCTGTACGCGTTTTCTTTGCGTTATCTGGATTTTTAGTCGGCGGGATCCTGTTGGATATGAGGCAAAAGTCTCATTTTTGGAGCGCGCTACCAAAATTTTATTTCAATCGTTGCTTGCGTATTTGGGTGCCGTACTACTTATTGATTATGAGTTATGTCGCGTTGATTTTACTTCGCGATCAATGGTCTTCTGACTTAGAGCTTCGTTTAATTCCGTTATTAACATATACGCACAACTGGGCGAATGACGCCTTTGGTTTGTCATCCTCGGTGGCGCCCATAAATCACTCATGGTCACTTGCGGTAGAGGAGCAATTTTATCTACTATGCCCTTTACTGGTTGGTGCTTTTTTCAATAGAGCATTAATGGCAATATTAATGTTGGTACTGGCAATTGCCTTACCTTTCACGTTGGGCGTATCTTATTTCTCGGCAATTTGTCTTGGCGTGTTTGCGGCTGTAATGCAACGCGAGCTGGCACCCTCTGTGTGGGGGTTCATTCAAAAGGTTAGCTTGTTTGTCGGTATGCCTGCCTTTTTGATTTTGTTGGTTTCTGGTTTTAGCAGTCAATCTGTGTTGGTTGCACTAGCGGGCGCGTTAATGGTTGTGGGTGTATCGGTTGCGCGGGCTAAAAGCAATTTTATTTTCTTGCTGGGCGCTATGAGTTACTCTTTTTATCTATTTCATTGGATCGGTTTGTATATCGCTAACCCGATTAGTAAAAAGTTACCTGAGGTGATTTCCTCCGAAGCAGGATTGGTAATTGCCTTTGGTATTGCGGTATTAATTAGTTACCTATCGGTACGCTTCGTAGAGTGGCCCTTAATAAAAAGGCGTGATGCATTTGCTTCGCAATATCCCGTGTTGGTCGTTATTGCAACGGTTGCAGCTTTCTTGTTGACCTTAACAGGCCTGCTATATATTGCTGCTAATTAGGGCGCAGGTTTTGATTTAGGTACGAGGAAACAATATCTCATCCACTATGCTTGCTCTCGTCAAACTTAACATCGCTGCTCAGAGCTTACGTACCAAAGCGTGAGCGCTTTTAAGCGCTTCGGTACGAAAGTCGATTTAGCCTTAGTTGGAAAGCTATTATTGCCTCGCGCCTTTTTTGGCTGGTCTTACTGCTCCACCAAGTCCGAATAAATAGCTTCAACGACAAAGCAATGATTTATTAAATCTTGCAGGCTGCCGCCTTCGCTAATGTAGTTCAAACCATAGGGCCAGAAGTGGGTGCCGTCGGAGTGGACTTCTTCGGTATTGTCGCCGGTAATTTCTCTGATTTTAGCGGTGGCGTTCGTGCCCGTAAATATCCCATCAACGACTAAGCTTCTAAATACATTCGAGCCGCCGGCGCCAAAGGTGTGGGCGATTTCGTGCATGGCGGTTACGTGGTGCATAGAGGCGCGCGAGCCAAAGCGGATGTTGCCATTGGTGCTGCCATCGGCTGTTTGCACGCCTGGGTTGTATTGCACGCTGAGGTGGCGACTTAGGTTGCTGTAACAATTGTAGTTTTTAACCGCTTCATCCATCGCGCTGGTAATTAAACGGTAAGCGTCTTGTTGATCTGTGGTGGGGTCGGCTTCGCGGTTTAAGGTATAACTGACATTGCCGGCGGCTATGCAGCCCTCGTTTATCGGTGGGCGTTCGATGGTGCGTGATAATTTAATATTATCGATTTGAATTGTTACGTTTTGCTCTTGATTGAACCAGTCAGGTTGAATCACAAAGATATGGTTTACCTGGGTAATGTCTAAGCCGCTAGCGCGTAATTGGCTGATGGGGTAACGGTGTGTTTGCCAATCAAATGAGGCGCTGTTGGTAATGGGCATTTCTGCGCTGCTGCACGGATGAATACATTCCATTTTTACGATAAACCCAGCGGCATTGCTGGGTTGCTCGTGGTACACCATGCGCATATCAAAGGTCAGCTCGCCATCGGCATAGTCACTTAAGTTGGCGCCTTGGGTGGCGGCAAGTTCTGGCATAGCCAAACCAAACCAGCCTTTTACGGCTTTGGTATTGTCTGCATCGTTGGCATTCCAAGTGACTTCCATCACTTGTTGATGCTCGGCATCGCCTGTATCCACAGTTTTCCACTGCACGTGGTAGTCGCCTTCGCCAATCTGATGAAAAAATGGGCTGCTCGCCGCGCCCGATTCATAAGACACCCAAGCGCCAAAGCCAGGGGCTGTGCACTCTTCAAACACCATGTCAGTGTTAGCGCTGCAGGGTTTAACGGTAATGTTTAGGGTGTCCGAAATACCGTTGGCTTCGGCTTGCAAGGTCAGTGTTTCGATACTGTTTACATCTGGCGTGACTAACGCGGCTTGCGTGCCAGTTTGTTGTATCCAGCTTACTTTTGGTCCTGAAATTTGGCTCCAGCTAATCGCGTTGCCTCCGTTTACTTGAGCGGATAACTGTACGACCTGGCTATTGCTGGCCGTGATATCAGGGCCAGCATTTAAGTTAAAGGCCTGCGCGCTAGAGCTTTGTGTTTGTTCGCTACTGCTAAGGCTTGAAGCTACAGCGCTGGACGATACTAGGCTTGCGCTAGATTGCGGTGCATTGCCTCCGGTGCAGGCGCTAAGCGATAGCGCGGCTAAAAGTCTAAAGGCAAGTGTGCTGGATGAGCAACGAAAAGGCAGCATGGGGGTGGGCTCTAAACGATTTTGCTCGAGCATACATAAAAGTGGCGTGCTAGGCGTTTGAGTTGATGATTTGAAGTGAGTAGGGCTTCTCTTTTTGGGGCTAAACATTACTTGGGTCCCTAAGAGCCACAATTGCTGACCCGTTCGGCACATGCCGCTACAATACCGCCTTTACTCCAACTCCTACGGACTTCTCAATGCTAAATAAAACGCCGCTGGCAGAGCTGCACCCGACGATGGGTGGCAAAATGGTTGATTTTGGGGGCTGGTGGATGCCGGTCAACTATGGGTCGCAAATCGAAGAGCACAATGCCGTGCGCACCGATGCTGGCATGTTTGATGTTTCTCATATGACGGTGGTGGATGTGCATGGCGAGCAAGCGCAGGAGTTTCTGCGTTACTTGTTAGCGAACGATGTGGCTAAGTTGACCGAGCAAGGTAAAGCGTTATATACCGGAATGCTCAACGATAATGGCGGTGTGATTGACGATTTAATCGTGTACTTAACGCCGCTGGGCTACCGTTTAGTGGTGAATTGCGCAACGCGTGAAAAAGACCTCGCGTGGATTAACTTGCAGGCGCAAAAATATAGCGTGCAAGTCATCGAGCGCCCGGAGATGGCAATGGTTGCGGTGCAGGGGCCGCAAGCGCGCCAAAAAGTGGTTGAAGTTTTGGCTAACGATGCTGAGGCTTTAAATGCGTTGGGTATTTTTTACGGCGTTGCTTTAAGCGGCGAGCGGAGCGACTGGTTTGCGGCCCGCACAGGTTATACCGGCGAAGATGGCTTTGAGATTATGGTACCTGCCGATAGCGTCTGTGGTTTTTGGCAGCAGTTGGTGGATGCTGGCGTAAAGCCTTGTGGTTTGGGCGCACGCGATACCTTACGGCTTGAAGCTGGTATGAACCTTTACAGTCACGAAATGAATGATGACACTTCGCCTTTAGTCGCCAATATGGGCTGGACGATTGCGTGGGAGCCTAGCGGTCGCGACTTCATTGGCCGCCGTGTGATTACCCAAGAAAAAGCCGAAGGGGTTAAGTTTCGACTGGTGGGTTTGGTGATGCGCAGTCGAGGAGTATTGCGTGATGGCTACGAAGTAGTTGTGCCGCACTCTGATGTGCGCGGCGTGATTACCAGCGGTACTTTCTCGCCTAGCTTGGGTGTTTCGATTGCGATTGCACGTGTGCCCGTTGGCGAGCTAAGCGCTGCGGAGGTGGTTATTCGCGGTAAAAGCGTACCGGTTGAAGTCGTTAAGCCCAGCTTTGTTCGCAACGGTAAAGCGCTGGTGTAATACGTGTTGGGCTGGGCCACTGGTTTAAGCTCGCACTAACACATACAATGTCGCCCAATAATTTTGATCAATTGTGAGGATAATCCCATGAGCGAAGTTCGCGCGGAATTGAAATACCTAGAGAGCCACGAATGGGCTCGTGTTGAAGCTGACGGCACTGTGACCATTGGCATTAGTGATCACGCGCAAGCGGCGCTTGGTGATGTCGTTTTTGTCGAGGTGCCTGAAGTTGGCAGTGAAGTAACGGCAGGCTCTGAAGCGGGTGTTGTTGAGTCGGTTAAAGCGGCAAGCGATATCTACTCCCCTGTGAGCGGCGAAGTGATTGCCGTGAATGAAGCATTGGAAGACGCGCCGGAAACGGTTAACGCTTCACCTTATGACGATGGCTGGTTTTTTAAAGTGCGTCCTTCTGAGCTAGAAGAGCTTGATAATGCTTTGGATGCCGAAGCTTATCAAGAGGCGATCGGCGATTAAGCTTATTCGCAATGACTGATTTTTTGCTGAAAAGGAGTGCCCATTGGGTACTCCTTTTTTTGTGTCTTTAGGCCTCATAAAATGACGACCTTAAAGCCCTTATTCCCTACCTTCGAACAAATCTCTTCGTTTTAATATCCGGTTACAGCTATTTAGTGTTATCTGTTCGGTGACGGCTGAGCTGGGGTTGTGTAGAGGGGGCTAAGCTTGACCTCCTAGCCCAAGCTCTTGAATGTGTTCGATCATGCCTTCGTAATCATAATCGGATAAGCCGATATGAATCAAAATAGCCTCTTTGACTTGCTCCCACTCGTGATCGACGGCACAGCCACCTAAAGTTCTATGCAGGCCGCTAATGTGTTCTGCCATTTTTAAAATAGAAAGCAGCGTTTTGATCTGGCTGTTGCTGGAGTTTTCCATGAACTCTTGGGTGACATGATGATGTTCGTGAATCGCTTCTGAAATATAAGGTGGCAAGTTCCAGCTTCGACTGACGTAATAACCCACAACGGCGTGGTTGGTATTGATAAGCTCGTTTTCGGTATCGGTAATCAGTGAGCCTTCGCGATGATAGGCCTCTTGAAGCACCATGGCGTAGTTATCAAATTTACTGGCTAGCAGTGGTATGCCGCAGTTATGGACTAACCCTAATGTATAGGCCTCATCAGGGCTGTTGTAACCGACTTGTTTTGCCACTACCGCCGCTGTCATGGCGACTTCCATGGCGGTATCCCAGAATGCCCCAAGCGCAATGATCTCTTCATCGGATAATGCACCTTTAATGGATTGTGCATTGACCAAGTTGACCACGCTATTGATGCCCAGTAGGGCAACGGCTTGAGTAATTGAGGTGATCTTGTTGGTCAGCTTGAAAAAAGGTGAATTGACGGTTTTGAGTATTGCACCAGATAGGCCCACATCTTGACTGATCAATGTCGCAATGGACTCTGCAGTACATTTTGGTGAGCATTGTTCCATCTGCAAGTCGACCATCACCTGAGGCTGAGGTGGTATCGCAATGCCTTGCAGGATGTGTTTAATTTGCTCTGGAGTCAGTTCTTGGCTCATGAAAAAATCGTCGACATGTATGGTGCGTTAAACCTAGAAACCGCAGTTAAACCATCAAAGTCTACGCATCCCCTTAGCGCACCTAACGTGCGGTAAAAATGATTCATCACCAATAAGGTGACTACACATTTTTACTACACGCCATGCACACCAAGGGAATACGCATCTATTTGACTCTCAACTACGGTTTTTAGGTTAAAGGGAGCTGCCAAAGTGCAGCATGTTCCTTTAAGGGTAGCTCACAGATTTCATTGTGTGGTGAAATAGTGGCGCCTGATTACGGTTGTGGACGATTTTCGAGAGTTTTTTTCAGCGCCAAGACCATTGCTGCTAACTGGGCTTCCATCTCTTTATCGGCAGGGCGTAATGCGCTATTACTTGCCTCTTCATCAGCGGTGTTGAGTGTTGTAAATTGCGCTTCTAGGGATTGTCGCAGTTGCACAATAGGCTCTGCTAGGTAGTCAATTCCCTGCAATGATAGCCACTGCCCGAGTTGTTGTAGTTGTGTATTCCAGCGCCTGTTTCTGTATTCGAGGCTCCATTGGGCTTCTTGCAAGGTATCGACGGTGTACGGCGTACTTTTTAACTCGAGTAATTGCTGTGTGAGCAAATTAAGGCCCGCTTTTATATGGTGCTTTTGTTGCTGTTCTATAGCAGGCTGACTGGCGGCGTTAAGGGCTGAGTTTCGGTCTCTGCGCGCCCATGCAGTGTGTAGGTCTTTGAGATCGGAGACCAATAGCTGAGCTTGCAGTTGAATGAGTTGGCGGCGTCGGTTATTGGCCAGCTCTTGTATGGAGGTAAAGCCCATCATGCGTTCGCTTTCGTTGAGCGCAGTCGATTCAGTAAAGTCATCGCTGGTTGCTCGTAATATCAAGCCTATTGGGTATATGCCTAAGCTGGCGTCTTGTGGATGGGTTAAGCCATGCTGATGTCTTAGGTTTTCGGGGGTGATAGGCGTATCGATATCGTAAATAAGCCCGGTTTTACCGTGCAATACATTTTTATCGAGATAGCCGAGTTGGGCTGGCCAGACTGTAATGAAATCGAAAGTCTGATTAATCGCTTGCCAGGCGGTGCTTTGCGCCTCGCGACCCAGCGGGCCGATTAGGGCGAACCCTTCTATCGCTTCGGCTGTTATTAGCCATTGCCGGTTCGAGGCTTCTAGGTTCGTTGATGTTGGCTCTGCAAGTAACCGCTGCAGGCTTTTTTCTAGCGTTGTGGCTTTGCCAATAGCGGCATTAATGTGCACTTGTTGGCTTTGCCAGAGTGTTACGGTTTGGTTGTGTGGTGACACCAATGGTGGCGAGGATAATGATAGGTTCTTGTTTGAATGGACGTTTGTTGGCTCGGTGGATTCACCGCTGCAGCTCAGCAGCGTGCCGCCACACAATAGGGTAAGCGTGAACGTTTGAAGGCGGCGGGGCAATGACATACTCAATCCTTGGTGGTGGGCCAGCTTATCGTTAACGCAAACTGATTACGGGCATTGCGTGTTTTTGGGCGTAGTCGTTTAATCGCGGGCAAGGGTCTACGGCTACAGGGTGCGTGACTAACTTTAGCAGAGGTAGGTCGTTAGCCGAGTCACTGTAAAAATAACTGTCAACTAATGAGGCTTTGTGCTCACTTAGCCACATATTCAGGCAGGTGATTTTTCCTTCTTGAAAACACGGTGTGTCGGTATGTTTACCGGTATAGCGCCCATCGATGATCTCGGGCTCGGTGGCAATCAAGTGGCTAACACCTAGGCGTCGAGCAATGGGGCCGGTAACGAAGCGGTTTGTTGCGGTGATAATGACAATGGTATGACCTAAGCGCCGATGCTTATTGAGAAGCTCTACGCCCTTAGGCAGTATCATGGGCTCTATAACATCGGTCATAAACTCGGCTTGTAGGGCAAACCGCTTGGCCGCCGAAAGGGTGGTTAATGGGCTAAGAGCGAACTTAATGTAGGCGCTAATGTCCAGAGTACCCTGCTGATATTCAAGGTAAAACTGGTCGTTGGCGCGTTTAAAGTGTTCGCGGTCAACAACGTTTTTATGGCACAAGAACTCGCCAAACGCATGATCGCTATCACCGTTTAACAGGGTGTTGTCGAGGTCGAACAGGGCAAGGGTCAAGAGGGCTCCTTAAAATAAAGTGTCGTGTAGTCTGCTGAACAATAAATGCACTATTGCAACATTATGCAATAAAGCTGAATATAAGCTGAATCGAAAATTGCTGTATTCAGCTATATTGTGAAACAATGGCCAAATGATTATAACAAGACCTAGGGGGCTCGCGTGATTGACGCCGAAGGCTTTCGCCCAAATGTGGGCATAATGCTAATGAATCCTAAGGGCCAACTGCTTTGGGCGCGGCGTATTGGCGGCCAAAATGCATGGCAATTTCCGCAGGGTGGCATTAAAGCTGATGAAACACCCGAGCAGGCGCTATACCGTGAATTGAAAGAAGAGGTGGGTTTAACCGCTGAGCAAGTCTCTGTGGTTGACGTAACCCGCGGCTGGCTGCGTTACCGGCTGCCCAAACGTTTTGTGCGTCAGCAGCAGCCAGTGTGTATTGGACAAAAACAAAAATGGTTTTTGTTAGAGTACAAAGGTGATGACGGTGTCATTGACCTTAGTGGTGATGGCCATCCTGAATTTGATACTTGGGAGTGGGTTAGTTATTGGTATCCGCTCAACCGTGTGGTCAACTTTAAGCGTGACGTGTACCGTCGTGCAATGCGGGAGCTAGCTCCAGCGCATGCTAACTACGAAGATAGCCGCTGGCGGGAGAGGCTCGCTTGATGCTGAAATCCCTGCGGAGCATCGTTCAAGAAGTTAATTCTGCGAGAGATTTACCCGCGGTATTGCGCATTATCGTCCAGCGTGTCAAAAAGACGATGGAGACTGAGGTTTGCTCAATCTACCTTCGTGACCGACAAAATAAGTATGTTTTGATGGAGACTGAAGGCCTAAACCCTGAAGCGGTTGGGCACGTTATTCTCTCTCGTGGGCACGGCTTGGTCGGGCTTGTTGCTTCGCGCGAAGAGCCTGTCAATCTTGATCAGGCCGAAACGCACCCTAAGTATGAATACTTCCCCGAAACGGGAGAGGAGCGATATAGCGCCTTTCTTGGTGTTCCTATTATTCATCACCGTAAAGTGATGGGCGTATTGGTCGTGCAGCAAATCAAGGGGCGTACTTTTGATGAAGGCGAAGAAGCCTTCCTGGTGACAATGTCTGCGCAGCTTGCTGGAGTTATTGCACATGCCGAGGCCACTGGCGCGTTAGTCGATATTCATTCAGACCGCTTACCGACAGAAGCTAAGTTCTCTGGAATACCTGGCGCACCTGGCGTGGCTATTGGTCGTGCGGTTGTTACCTCGCCCCCCGCAGACTTACGTGCAGTACCTTATCGAAAATGTGATAACCCAGAGCTTGAGGTGACTTTCTTTTTAGAGTCGCTCACTCGTGTGCGTGAAGATGTACGCAAATTGGGCGATGAGCTGGGCAATCGTGTCAACAAAGAGGAGCGCCAGCTATTTGATGCCTACGTAGGCATGCTGGATGATGCTTCAATGGGCGGTGAAGTGATGGAGCGGATTCGCGAGGGTGTGAGTGCGCAATATGCTTGGAGTGAGGTCATTCTCGAGCACATTACTAACTTCCAAAGCATGAGTGATCCCTATCTTCGTGAGCGAGCAAGCGATGTAAAAGATTTGGGCTCGCGCGTGTTAGCTGAGCTGCAGCAAAGTAATCAAGAGGAGCGTGTTTTCCCCGAAAACACCATATTGATTGGCGAAGAACTGACGGCGTCAATGCTGGCGGAAGTACCAGAGGGCCGTCTCGCCGGTGTTGTTTCGGTACGTGGTTCGAGTAACTCGCATGTCGCTATTCTTGCGCGCTCTATTGGTATTCCTACGGTTATGGGGGCGGTTGATTTACCGTTTACCAAACTGGATGGCCGTGAAATGGTTGTCGATGGTTATCACGGAAGTGTCTTTAGTGACCCCTCACGCAACTTGCTGCATCACTATCAGGACATCGTCGATGAAGATTTACAAGTTGTGCGAATGTTGGAAGGCCTTAAGGATGAAGCTTGTGAGACAACTGATGGCCACAAACTTGAGCTGTGGGTAAATACTGGCTTGGTGGCCGACGCGATGCTTTCGTTGGAGCGTGGCGCCGAGGGCGTGGGGCTATATCGTACTGAAATTCCGTTTATGTTGCGCGATCGCTTTCCGACCGAGGAGGAGCAGCGCCAAGTCTATCGGGAGCAATTAGAGGCGTTCTTTCCTCACCCTGTCACCATGCGTACGCTCGATATTGGGGGCGATAAGGCTTTGCCTTATTTCCCTATTGAGGAGGAAAACCCCTTTTTGGGTTGGCGTGGTATTCGGGTAACGCTTGATCATCCAGAAATTTTCTTGGTGCAAGTACGCGCTATGCTCAAGGCCAGCGAAGGCTTGGATAACCTCCGCATTTTATTGCCAATGATATCGGCGATACCCGAGCTAGAAATTGCGCAAATGCTCATTGTACGCGCTTATGAAGAATTGATAGCTGAGGGGCATAAGATTGCTATGCCGCCGATTGGGGTAATGATAGAAGTGCCTTCTGCGGTTTATCAGGCTCGGGAGTTGGCGGCACGCAGTGATTTCTTGTCGGTAGGAAGTAACGATTTAACCCAATACATTTTAGCGGTTGATCGTAACAATACCCGCGTGGCCGATTTGTATCGCTCGCTGCACCCTGCAGTGTTACGCGCGCTGAAAGATGTGGTTGATGCTTCTCACTGCCAAGGTAAACCTGTCAGTATTTGTGGTGAATTGGCTGGAGATCCTACGGCAGCGTTACTTTTAATGGCGATGGGTTTTGATGTGCTATCGATGAGCGCAACCAACTTATTAAAAGTGAAGTCGGTGATTCGGAGCGTTAGCCTAACGGATGCCAAAGAGCTAATGACGACAGTACTGGCGTTACCGGATACTGAGTCAGTTTACGCCACAATGGCAGCGGCTTTCAAAGAAGCGGGTTTGAGTCGTATGCTTAAGCCGGTAATTCCTATCGTGCGTTAGCCTGCCGCTTTAAATGCTGGGAGGTACTAACTTTTTTATCGATGCCTTATCCTCTATGATGCCTCACCTTTACGTGCCTATCATTATTCCTGCCGTGTTTGATCGCGCGCGTTTTCTTGACTGAAACTTGACCCTCTTAAGGATGCTTTATGCTCACTTATCCAGAATTTGATCCGGTGGCCTTCACTGTATTTGAGTCACTCACGGTCTTTGGCAGTACCTTTGGGCCTCTGCAAGTGCATTGGTATGGCTTGATGTACCTGTTTGGCTTTGCTGCTTGCTGGGGCCTGGGTATGTACCGTTCGCGCAAGGCTCATTATGTGGTGCATGCGCGGCAAATGGATGACTTGTTATTTTACGTGGCTATGGGGGTGGTGTTAGGCGCTCGCGTTGGCTATGTCTTGCTCTATCACTTTACTGAATTTGTGGCTGACCCAGCCATGATTATTCGCGTATGGGATGGCGGAATGTCTTTTCACGGTGGTCTCTTAGGGGTTATTACTGCAACATTGTTGTATTGTCGTAAAGTGAATCAAAACTTTTTCGATGTTATCGATTTTTTTGCGCCCTTTGTGCCGATAGCACTAGGCTTGGGGCGTATGGGCAACTTTATCGGCGGTGAGCTTTATGGACGCGCCACTGATTTACCCTGGGCCATGGTCTTTCCAAAGGATCCTGAGCAACTTGCGCGTCACCCTTCCCAGCTGTATCAAATGTTTTTTGAAGGCGCGGTCTTGTTTACGATTCTATTTTGGTTCTCTCAAAAACCTCGCCCCCGTGCTGCCGTAAGCGCCTTATTTGTGTTTTTGTACGGCTGCGTTCGTTTTGGCGTTGAGTTTGTTCGTCAGCCTGATTCCCATATAACGTTCTTATTGTTTGGCTGGATGACGCGAGGTCAGATTTTATGCGTACCCATGCTATTAATTGGCGGGGGCGTATTTATTTGGGCGATGAAGCGGCAAAACTACGGTCCAGGAAAAGAGTTAGAGGCTGAGAAAAAGCCTGAAGCAAAGGCTAAGAAGGGGTAGGTCATGCAGCAATATTTAGAACTGATGCGCCACGTCCGCGATACTGGCGTGGTTAAATCCGATCGAACGGGTACTGGAACCAAAAGTGTATTTGGTTACCAAATGCGCTTTGATTTGGCTAAAGGTTTTCCGTTAGTTACAACCAAAAAATGTCATTTACGATCTATTATTCACGAGCTTTTGTGGTTCTTACGCGGTGATACAAACATTGCTTATCTGAAAGAAAATGGCGTCCGGATCTGGGATGAATGGGCTGACGATAACGGTGATTTGGGGCCGGTTTATGGCGCACAATGGCGTAGTTGGCCTACGGTCGATGGCGGCGCTATCGATCAAATTGCTGACGTCATTGAGCAAATTAAAACTAAGCCTGATTCCAGGCGTCTCATTGTGTCGGCTTGGAATCCAACATTCTTGCCTGATGAGGGACGAAAACCTAGCGATAATGCAGCTGAGGGCCGTATGGCACTCCCTCCATGCCATACCTTGTTTCAGTTCTATGTGTTGGATGGAAAGCTATCCTGCCAGCTGTATCAGCGTAGTGCCGATATTTTATTGGGAGTCCCCTTTAATATCGCTTCTTATGCGTTACTGACGATGATGGTTGCACAGGTGACAAATTTAGCTGTTGGTGATTTTATTCATACATTTGGTGATGCGCATCTGTACTCAAATCATTTGGAACAGGTGGATCTTCAATTGACTCGAGAGCCATTCCCCTTGCCTGCTATGCAGATAAATCCTGCGGTTAAGGACATTTTTGCATTCACTTTTGATGACTTTGAGCTCCAGAATTACGAGTGTCATCCGCCCATATCTGCACCTATAGCGGTATAACAGGAGAGAAGTTATGGTTCCTATTGCACTGATGGTAGCGATGGCGAGTAACCGTTGCATAGGTCAAGACAATGCCTTGCCTTGGCACTTACCGGAAGATTTAAAACATTTCAAAAAAACGACAACGGCGAAGCCCATTATTATGGGGCGCAAAACTTATGATTCGATTGGTCGGCCCTTACCGGGGCGTCAAAATATCGTGATAACACGTAGTGACAGCTGGTCCGCTAAGGGCGTTACCGCCGTTACAGGTTTGCAGCTGGCCTTGGATGCTGCTCAAAAGGCGGCGGTGACCATGAATGCTGATGAAATTATATGCATTGGTGGGGCGCAAATCTACGGGGCAATGTTGCCGATGGTGTCGCGCATGTATTTAACGCGCGTTGATGCTGTGGTTGATGGGGATGCCTTTTTCCCCGAGTACAATGGCGACGATTGGACGTGTATTTCGAAAGTTCAATATAAATCCAATGAAAGTAATCCGTACGACTATACTTTTGAATGCTGGGATAAAAAATAAGCTGTCAGTGCATACGTTGCGGTGGTGTCGGATATTTTTGCTTCGGGGTTGTTACTAAAGTGTTACCCTTTGGTTTTAAAGTGTTACCAAAGGTTAATATATTGCACGGGCTTGCGAGACAAGCCATAAACCCGTTGAATAAAGCTCTTACCTCCTTTTAAAATGCTCGACGCTTAGTTGTTGCCAAGTCGACTTCACGATTTTCAGCTCAGTGGAAATTTGCCTGTCTTATTTCTAAAATAAGCAGGTAAGCTCTGTAGCAACATTTCAAATCATGCATGCGCCCGATTGGGGGGAATATGAAAAAGCAGCGAATGAAAGCTGTGGCCCTGTCCACAGTGATTTCAGCCGGAGCGCTTCTGGCTGGCGCCGCACAGGCAGATCAAACTTTAAATAGTATTTTGTCAGTTGGACAGTCAAAAGTTGATGCCGCTCGTGTATCACAAGTCCGAATTAACAAGTTACAAGACCAAACCAGCGACCTGATTGTTCAATTCAAGCAAGAGAACAAACAAATTGAAGGTTTGCGTGTATATAACAAGCAAATGGAAAAGCAACTCGATGCGCAGCGTGCTGCACTAGCCGAGTTGGATGATGCCATTGCCAACGTTACTGTTATTCAGCGCGAAGTACCGCCGCTGATAATTCGCATGTTAGATGCGATGGAACAGTTTGTTGAGTTAGACGCACCTTACAAAAAAGAATTACGTTTAGAGCGCATCGTGAAGCAGCGAGCGAACTTGGATAGCGCGAAGATTACTGTCGCTGAAAAATTCCGCCAAGTGGTTGCGCTCTACAATATTGAAGCTGAATATGCGCGTAAAGTGGACAGCTACCCTGAAAGCATCACTCTTGATGGACAAGAGTTAGACGGCAGTATTCTTGCTGTTGGTCGTGTCTCTCTTATGTTCCAAACAGCGGATCGTTCTGTAACTGCTGCATGGGATCGCGGATTGAATAAATGGGCAGCCTTACCGGCTGATGAGTACGCTGATACCGTGTATACCGGTATACGTATGGCTCAGAAGAAAGTATCTAACGGTATTCTTGCCTTGCCAGTTCACGCTCCGGAGGCTGCACAATGAAATCGCTCTACAAACACATAATGGCCGTAGTGGCTGGTGGTGCTTTTTGTGCAATGAGTACTGTCTCTTTTGCGCAAGACGAAAAAGCTACTTCGCTTGATCAACTTTTGCAAATGATGAAAAACAGCAAAGTTTCTGAGACACGTGAGCACAAGCAGCGTGAATCAGAATTCTTGTCTCAAAAGAACAATCGTTCAAATCTTCTGGCGCAAGCTAAAGCAACACGTGTTGCCGAAGAGAAGCGTTCTGCTGAGCTAGAGGCTAGTTACACAGCGCAAGATCTTGATATTAAAGCTAAGCGTGAGCAGCTGGATGAGAGCCTTGGTGCGCTAAAAGAACTTTTTGGTCACTTAAGTTCAGCGGCCGATGATTACCGTGCAGGTCTTGGTAATTCATTGGTTAGTGTTCAGTTTCCGGGTCGTCAGCAGTTTGCTCTTGATCTTATCGAGAAAATGAACAGTGAAACTAAGCTGCCTACCGTTGCTGAAATAGAAAAACTTTTCTACGAAATTCAGTTTGAAACAGTACAAGCCGGTAAAGTTGTTAAGTTTACAACAACAGTATCTGATGCAGCGGGTACTGCAGGCCAGCGTGAAGTTGTGCGTATTGGTAACTACGGTGTTTTGTCTAACGGAGAGTATTTGTTCTTCGAAAAAGGCGGCATCACCGTACCACCTCGTCAACCTGGTGAGCTAGCTGATCCAGACGTGGTTCAGTCTGCATCTGGCGGATTAGTTGCTGCCTCTGTGGATCCTACATTGCCTTTGGGTGGCCAAATCATGCAAATCATGATCGACCGTCCTGACCTTGAGCAACGAATCGAGCAAGGTGGATTAGTCGGTAAGATTATTCTGTTTGGTCTTGGCGGTGTTGGCTTTCTGTTAAGCATCTGGAAGTTGATTTCTTTGACTTTAATTGGCGCTAAAGTTAGCGGGCAGTTAAAAGCCAAGAAAGCTAAAACCAACAATCCACTGGGCCGAGTACTCAAAATTGCTGAGGACAACCCAGGTATTGATGGTGAATCTCTAGAGTTGAAACTAGAAGAAGCCGTGCTTAAAGAGCGCCCGAGTATTGAAAGTGGCTTAAACATGGTGAAGATTGTATCCATGGTAGCGCCGTTGATGGGACTGCTGGGTACAGTAGTAGGTATGATTCAAACCTTCCAGGCGATTACAGACTTTGGTGCAGGTGATCCTAAGTTAATGGCTGGCGGTATTTCTGGAGCCTTGGTAACAACGGTTCTAGGCCTTGTGGTTGCGATCCCTACGGTATTCCTCCACACCATCTTGAGTGGTAAAGCTAAGCGCATCATTCATACCCTCGAAGAGCAAAGTGCTGGCTTAATTGCTGAAAAATCAGAGCGCTAAGAGGACGCCATAATGAATGACGTAATAGCAGCATTATCGACCGTCGAGACATTCGTTGATTCGGGTGGTCCAATCTTGATGGTAATTGCGGCAGTTACTTGTGTCATGTGGACGTTAATCTTTGAACGTTTATGGTTTTACAAGGCTACGCTTCGTAACACTGTAAACGGTACCGTTAAGCGCTGGGATGCGCGTCCCGAGAGAAAATCTTGGAATGCGCATCAAATCCGTATCGCGATGATTTCGCGTGTAACTGAGCAGATTCGACTCAACTTAGATGTTATTGGCACCTTGGTTGCGTTGTGTCCTTTGTTTGGTTTGTTAGGTACGGTTGTGGGTATGATCGAAGTCTTTAATGTTCTTGCGACCTCTGGCGGTGCGGATGCTAAATCCATGGCCGGCGGGGTAAAACAAGCAACTATTCCCACTATGGCTGGTATGGTGGCGGCGATTTCTGGTGTATTTGGAAGTACCATTGTTAACCAAATAGCCAACCGCGAAAGCCAACTGCTTGAAGATCACATGACAATGGATCATTGATCCCGACTGTATTGATCTGAGCCGTAATAGCGGCCGAGGTAACTCGGCCGGTTTAATAGGCCGATATAAAAGAGAGTAGCCATGAGCAGACAAAATTCCGCTACCGATGAAGAAGCCGGCGCCATTGATTTAACGCCAATGCTAGACGTGGTTTTTATCATGTTGATTTTCTTTATCGTGACGGCGACCTTTATTAAAGAGCCGGGTGTTGAAATTGAGCGTCCAGACGCCACAACATCCGATTATAAAAATTCTAAGATCCTTATCGCCGTTGATAACGACGACAAAATATGGATTGATAAGAATGAAATTGATGAGGCTTTGGTAAAAGATCAGATCGAGTTATTGATTGCTGAAAACCCCAAGAGCCCTGTTGTGATTCAAGCTGATAGTAAATCAACTATTAAAATGCTCAACATCGTGGCGCAAAAAGCCCGCGAAGTCGGCGTGGCTGATATCTCTATAGCAACTAATAAGCAATAAGGACTAAGCCCATGAGTATGGTGAGATTCATATTTTCAGGTGCATTAGCGGCGGTTGTAACTGCTGCTCTAGTCCTGTTAATGCACGTTCTGATTCAAACAAATATCCAGGCGCCTGGTGAAGTAAAGCAGTACAAGATTCCTGACATGGTAATGCCTGATCGCGAAATAATGACTGAATATGATACCAGCAAGCCCGATCGCCCCGATGAAGTGGATGAGCCGCCACCCGAAATGCCTGAAATGGATTTTGATGTTCCGGAAACATCTAACGAAGGTATTAATATCGTTGGCCCTAAAATTGATAAGCCAAAAGTTGCTGGCCCTGGTGGGTTTGGTGGCGATGGAGAGATGATTCCAATTACTAAGATTGCTGCACAATACCCTTCGCGCGCATTAAGCCGAGGTATTGAGGGCTATTGCACCATTGGATATACAGTGACTGAAATCGGGACTACAGCTGACCACGTCGCTGTTGACTGCCCTGAAAAGGTATTTGTACGCTCTTCAATTAAGGCTGCCGGCAAATTCAAATATAAGCCGCGCGTTGTAGATGGTACGGCGATCAGTGTTCCTGGCGTTCAGAACCGTTTCATTTTTGAAATGCAAAAGTAGGGTGAGGTAATTAGGTGAATACTATGCGTTTGAAAAAAACCTTGAACCGCACGCTATTGTGCAGCGCTTTGTCTTCTGCATTATTTGCAGGCGGTGCGGTTATTGTGCCTTCTGTGAGTTTTGCGGAGTCTTTTCCGGGATGCGGAACTGAGCCTGTAAAGCCCCGTCGTTTACCGGCGTTAGGTCAGAAGTTATTTAAAAAATTAGCGCCTGTGGATGAGATGATCAGCCCAGAGGAAGACCCTGCAACGGGTGTAGTCCCTGAGCCAAATTTCAAAGAAGGGTGGAAACGACTACAAAAGATTGTAAATCGTTGCGATGACTGTAATCCTTACGAGCAAGCGCAACTGTATAATCGTGCTGCATATGTCAATTATTCTCTAGAGAATACTAAAGGCGCCATTTCGTATTATGAAAAAATGGTTGGATTGTCGCCAAATATCCCCTTGTCGCTTGAGCAGCAAAGCTTGTTTACTACTGCGCAATTAAAAGCTTCGCTAGAAGACTATAAGGGCGCTATGGCGTCGTTTAATCAATGGGAAAAAACTTGTCCTCGGATTATCCCAACTGATTATTACTACATGTTGGCGCAGATTTACTATCAAATGGATGATAAAAAGTCTGCATTAAGTTTTGCTAGTAAAGCTGTGAAAAAAGTTGAAGAGAAAGGTTCTGTGCCGAAGGAAAGTTGGTACCGCCTAGAGATGGCACTTTATGTCGATAAAGAAGCTTTTAAAACGGCTACTCTTGTTGCTGAAAAAATCGCTGTTAATTATCCAAAGCCTAAGAATATCTCTCAGTTGGCGGGTTTATATGGCTTAATTGGTAGTGAGAAAAAGCAACGCGGCCTATTGGATGCGCTGAATGTTTTGGGTGCTATAGATAAGGCATCTCAGGTTCGAAACTTAGCCTCATTGTATCAATCAGCTGAAGCGCCTTACCTTGCAGCTAAAGTACTTAAAGCGCATCTTAAGAAAGGTACTTTGCCGCGCAATGCCAAAAACCTAGAATATTTGGGTGCTGCATTACGCCAGTCTCAGGAGATTAAAGAATCTATTCCTGTGATGGCGGAAGCGGCTAAGAAAGCTAAAGATGGCAAACTGTACGCGCAATTATCGGCTATTTATCTTGACGCTGAGGATTATAAAAAATCTATAGATGCCGCCAATCAAGCACTCAAAAAGGGAGGGCTCAAGTATCCCGGCGAACCGCATTTTTATAAAGGTAATGCTGAGATGCAGTTGAAGCGCTTTGGTTCAGCGATTAAGAGTTTGAAAAAGGCGCGAAAGGATGATCGATTTGGTAAGTATGCCAGTGACCTTTTACGCTATGTTGAGTCTGAAAAAGCGCGTGAAGATGGCTTGAAAAGAGCCGCTCGTGAAGCTGAACAAGAAGCAGAGTCTCTTGATGTGTTACCTGAAGATGCCGCGTAGTTTTTAGTGCGAGCTCTTTAAAAACCCGGTAGGCAGCTACTGGGTTTTTTTTCGCCTGATGTTTTCCTGATTATGTGTCCTGGCTAGGCGCCTGCTTCTATATCTAGTATTTGCCACTTGTAACCAAGTTCTATAAGTTGCGCAATATTTCGAACGTTGGCTTTTTTGAAGAGATTTTCCCGGTGTTTTTCTGCTGTTCGGGGGGATATGTTAAGGTTTTCAGCGATCTCTTTAGTTGCGGCTCCTTGCACTAGTAATCGAAAAAGCTGGAATTCTCTTTCGGTAAAGCGTGAGTTGTCTGGGGGGAGCTTGTCTTGAATATGTTGTGAAATGGCTCTTTTGCCCGATAGTATTAGCTTTAGCGCATTTGACAGCTCTTCAGGGCTGATTTCTTTATGAAGCACGCCATCAGCCTTACTTTGTACAAGTTGGTTTAAGACGGCTCCAGACTGTGTGCCGGTTAGATAAACCAATTTTAAATCGGGGTTGCGCTGCTTAAGTAGTTGCCCTACGGCAAGTGAGTCACCACTGGGCATGTGGTAATCCATTAATACTATGTCTGGCTTATAAGTATCGACGTCATCTTTAACGGCACTCAGGGAGTCACAGGTTTTCACGACGTTATAATTCAGTGCGTGCTCTAAAAGCATGGTTAACGAGCTACGGAACAGTGCATGGTCATCGACTAAAAGTATGCGTTTAGGGTGGTGTTTAGTCATTGCTTTAACTCATAGCTCGGGATGTGGTTACAATACCGTATTTTTCAGGCAACGGTTATTTATGGCTCGTATGAGATCGCTATTACAACATTGCTGCTTGCTAATAGTCTGTTGTTTGTGTCCATTGGCTTCACTCGGCCATGTATGGCCTGAAAATGAAGTTAACCTAATAGCTGATGGCTTTAGTCTTCCCGCCGCAGAGCAAGTTAATTATTGGCCAGACCCTGATGGCGTTGACCCGCATAGCGCGTTTGAAAGCGGACAATTTAAGGCTATAGGCAGTGATAAGTTCACGTTCTTTGCTAAGAAGCATTGGTATACGCTGTTGCTTAACAACTCTACAGATTCTGTGGCGAATTACTTTTTGGCAACAGGGCTTCCTAGTACGCCTATGATTCGAGCTTACTGGGTTGATGACGATGGCATCAATGAGCATTTCACTTCTTTGGCGAGTGACCCCTTTAGTGCCCGCGCGCTCTTATACCCTCTATTATTTATTCCTATTGAGATACCTGCAAATAGCACAAGAAAACTGCTCATTGAGCATCAAAGTCTGGCTAACTATCCCTTAGCGTTGCGTGTTGTGAGTGCCGAGGACTTGCAGGGAAAAATGTCCTTTTTTACATTAGTGAGGGGGATCGTTTTTGGTGCACTATTCGTATTTTTTATTCTATTTCTTGCTCAGGCGTGTTCGACATTCAGTCCATCACTTATTTATTATTGTTGTTATATCGCGGGACTCATTTTATTAGTTGGCCAGGTTTTTGGTTACAATTTTTCCTACCTATGGCCTGATTCAGGGGCTTTTAACCAGCTGTTCACGCCCTTGATTACCGGCGTGACTTATGGTTTTTATTACTTATTTAGCGCGCATTTGTTTAACTTACGTGAAGAATTCAAGCTTCTGTATCGAATGACTATTGCTCTAGCCGCATTAGCATTTTTACTGGCGCTGGCGAATATTGTACTGGATGTTTTTTGGTTGTTGGCGGCGCTCGCACTTTTGGGGTTACCGATACCAATAATTATTGCTGTATGGGCTCGGCGCAAACGACTGACGTCGGCTAACCTTTTCTTGGCGGGTTCCGTATTACATTGCAGTTTAAGTTATTTGCTTGCACTGGAGTGCCTTGGTGTCCACCTCGGGTACAGCTATTATCTTTTTAGTTTTTTAAGTGCAGGGCAAATATTCGATTTAGGTTTATTCTCCACCGCGCTATTAATGCAGGCCAGCCAGTTGCGTAAAGCACTGCATGATCAGCTTGAGCAGCGAGTTAAAGATGCTGAAACGCTAGCCTTGGCGGAAAAAGAGCGGGCAATGATGCTGGCTGATCGTCAAGTGGAGGCTCTTAGCTTGGCATCTGCAACACACGATTTAAACCAACCTTTGGCAGCCATTCGATTTGCGTTAGCACTTGTTGATGATCAGAAAAATACGGGTGCCAAGGAGCATATTGTCAAAACACTCAATTACACGGAAGAGTTGCTAAAAAGTATGACTCAGCACGGTAAGGATGATTACGAGCTTGCGCGCCAGCAAGTGGCTGCAAGGCAAATATTTGTGCAGATTCAAAAGCGCCAAGGAGATCTGTTTCAGCAAAAAGGGCTAGATTTTCGTGTTCATCTAGGGGTCGCTGAATTCGAGTGCATGCCGGTATTGCTACAACGCATTATTGATAACTTGTTGGTGAACTCTGCGCGCTATACTGATGATGGTGGCATTTTGTTGAGCGTAAGATCTAGGCCTAAGGCTATTTTGTTGCAGGTGTGGGACACTGGTCGCGGTATGAGTCAGTCTCAAGTAGAGAGCTTTAAGCAGCCCTTTGCGCAAGGAAACCCACACTCATTGCAAGGTTTTGGCCTTGGTCTATTCATTGTAAAGACCTTGGCCGAGAAGGCGGGCTACACCTTAAGCATTCGCTCTGTGCTCGGTCGGGGCACTTGCGTCAGCGTATTACTGCCTCAATAGTCAGTTGCTTATAGTCGCATTGAATAAATAGCAGAGGTGTTTCACGTTTTGTTTGTGTTTTCTATCACAGCTTTGAGTGTGGTTTTTTGGGGTTGTCTAGAATTTGATGCGCAGCAACTTTTTAGACTTTCCTTTTAGTTAGCATGAATGCACTGATTAATGAGGTGCTTTATGTTTAGTCGCGGAATTTTGGTTAGCTCTGGTAAATTGCTGTTTCTTGCTGGGTGGGGGCTTGCTTTGGGTGCTTGCATGAACGATGCAAATGCACAAGAGTTAGCATTTGCCGTGATTGAGTTCATTTGATAAAAAGATGAATGATTGGCTGGTTACCATTTTAATGACTCTTTGGTGTCATTAAATAAAGATCTTTGGTCAGCAACATTATAGATAGTGGTACTTAAAAGGAGGCTTAATGCCTCCTTTTTTGCGTTTTTAGCGTTTTTAGCGTGTAAATATTCGCTGTCAATAACACCCTTATTTGTATTTTTATCTCCTATGGGTGGCAGTCTTGGTTAGTTAAGACTACCTTAAAGGTTTAATCTACACATTAATCGAGGGTGTTCTCGGTTTTCGCCATTGAGCGAAGAGGCCTGCAGGGGCGTAGGTTAATAGAATAACGCATTGGGACGGCTTTCTTACCGAGGTTTGTAATGCTTTGGGCAGCGAAGGTAAGTGGGTCGCAATCAAGCATTCGCGGATGAAAAATTGTTTCCTTGTCCCTTAGGGGCGAGCACTGAATAAGTTACTGGAATTTGGGTTTTGGGGTGCTTGCTTGACGAGGCGAAAATATGGCGTAATAGCCGGCTATTGCAAATATTTTTAACGAAGGCAAGCGTGCAGCCAGGAATTCAAAAACGGGAAGTTATTTAATGCACGCCCCTTATGTTGGAGGTTTGGAGTATGGCTTTGGTATCTCCATCACGTATTCGCGTTACCGCGATTGCTCTAACTGTTGCAGCAATGGTACTGCATTACGTCCTGCCGCCTAAACACATTGTTATTCACCCAGCTAGTAATAATGCGATGACTATTTACAGCGATGGTGAGTGGAATGGCGAGTCTGAAGCGAAGTGGTTAGATGAAAAAAATACGCGCTGGCTCTGCAGTCTTAAGCGTAGCCCTGCGCACCCGGTTTGCGGGCTATCCGTGCACTTGAATGATACCGAGAGGGAGTCTGTTAATGCGCGCGGCTTTTCTAGTTTGCGCGTTAAGCTTCGCTACAAGGGGCCGGGCAATACGCTGCGTATTTATATGCGTAACTTTGATGGTTTACATGGGGTTAAAGAAAATCGAGACACGCATAAATTTATGCATGTCAATATTCCCACGAATGACTTTGGTGATTTTGTCGAGTCCTATACGACAGAAGTATCGTTGTCTGAATTTCAGGTGGCGGATTGGTGGCGGGACGAATTTAAAGTGGATAGAAATAATGCGAAACCACAATTCGATCACATCACCTCATTTGGGGTCGATTTCCCATTCCCTCAGGTGATGGGGGAGAACACATTAGAGCTGGAGTCGGTAGAGTTGATCGGGGTTTGGATCAAAGCAGAAGCTTTATACTTGGGTATTATTCTAGCTTGGCTAAGCGTACTGTTTACAGAAACCACGTGGCGAATGTATCGCTGGAGAAAGGTTGCAAGAGAGAATCTTCGGCAGGTTAAAGATCTAACCAGTTATGCAGAGGAGCTGCGTGAAAAATCTGAAAAATACCGTGAGCTTTCACATATTGACAGTTTAACCGAAGTCTATAATCGCTATGGCTTTATGCAAACCTTAAAAAGCTTGTTTGGGAAGGGGGCACTTAAGGGCTGCTTATTAATTGTCGACATTGATCACTTTAAGCAAGTTAATGATAAGTTTGGGCATGTCGTAGGCGATAAAATATTATGGGAAGTTGCCAACCTTTTTTCAACGAATATTCGGAAAAGTGATATTTTTGCACGATGGGGTGGTGAAGAGTTTGTTTTGTTAGTGACGAACTATGAGTTAGAGCAGGCTAAGTCATTAGCCGAAAAATTACGAGCGCTGGTGGCTGGTCATGCTTTTAATTCAGGAAAAGCTGTTTCCATTACAGTGAGTATTGGGCTGACCTCATTTGGTAAAACTGATTCGTTGAATAGTGCTTTTATTCGTGCTGATGAAGCGCTTTATTCTGCAAAGACGAATGGGCGCAACCGCGTGTGTGATATTTAGGCCGGTTATATTGGTAGTTACGTATCTAGTTTAATGGGGGCTGGATGAATGGCTTCTGTTTTTTCTTTTTAGTGTCTTTGCTGGCTTTGGCTTCCATGGCAAGATCGTGAACACGGTTGTTTTCTTCGTGTCGGGATAGGATCGCCTGCTTTTGTGCATCCGTGGCGTGCAGGTTTTTGGGGAGTTCTGCTCCACAATACATGCAGCGTGTGGACAAACTTTGTAAAACTCTTTGTTGGCAGTTGGGGCACTGAGGCTTTATATCACTCATAAATTAATCCCTAGTCTGGTCCTTATTTGCCCTAACGTTGCATTAATTTTTGGCCCAAAATCGCTTCGCTGCTTCTATAGCAGCATTTCTAGCGTCGTACTCAATTTTTCTAGATCTCACCTAGAGTGACTAGTATCAATCCAAAAAAATCTCCGTTCAAAGCTATAAATACCACTCTAAAAGCTCCTGAACTCAAAACCTAATGCAATGTTAGGGCTTATTCATCGTTAGTGTATCGACGTTAAAGGTGTCCATGGTCATGTGGCGGGCACCTTATCGTAATGTTAAATGAATTATAAGACGTTTTTTAGGAGATAATCTAGTGTGGCGACGAGTAGTGAAAATGGAGGGGTGACTTGCGTGCGCGTTTAGCGGCGGGAAGCGTTGTGACTCAGTGTTTAGGGTTCAACACTATGGCGCCATTTTCATCTCGGTCCACTCGAGTAATGCCAGGATATTTTGACTCTAGTTCCCTGAGCTGTGCACGATGACGAGTCATGCTTCCGCTGCTTACACGCGCTTCGTCTGCCAATCTTTGTGTTTCACTTTGCTGTTCTGCGTGCGCTAGGGCTTTTTTGATGAGTATACGAAAATCTTCATTAATCCAGGGTTTGCAGACAAATTGATAAATATGCGCTTGGTTTATCGCTTCTAGAAGCATCGAGCTATCGCTAAATCCGCTCAGAATAATGCCGACACTCTGAGGTTGAACCTCGTTAATCTGGGTAAGCAGCTCCACGCCGCTCATGTGGGGCATTCTCTGGTCTGTGATGATTAAATCATACGCTTGGTGGCGGGCACTTTTTAAGGCTTCTTTGGGCGATTGAAAGCAAGTGATCATGTAGTCGTCATAAGCTAAACAACGTTCAGCCGACTTTAGAATAGATTCTTCGTCGTCTACTAACATTATGTGTTTTGCTGGCTGCGTGTCGTAGCATTCTAGGCCGTTAGCATTTTTTTCGAATTTGAAGCCAGATAAACTCATACATCATGCTCGTTCGCCAATCGGAAATATTGTGCTGTGTTTCTTTCAAATCGCAAGGCGCCCCTGTTGGCCATTTTGTAATAAAAATTTAATTCGTACTTCGTTATAAACAATAACTGTCAGAAACTATCAATTATTTGCACTCAATCGTCAATATGATTAAGCGGCTCTGTTATATCGATTTTTTCTTTAAAAAAGGTTTTTACTTTTAAAGCGAACTTAAGGGGCCTGTTGAGGATTTTTTTTGCATTTTTAAATCATATTTGTTCTTAAAATTTATTCTTTATATGAATAGCGTATTTCAGAACTGCTGACGCGTGCCTCGCCTTAACGTACACTGAGCGTCAAAGAGACTGCACGTTTTTAATTTTAATTATAATCCATTTCTCAAGTTTAATAGTGATAGCGACCATAATGAATTTATTAATAATAAATCCGCGCCGTAATGCCGTTACTTTGCTTTCCTCGATATTAATGATGGCTCTATTAGTTTCTTGTGGTGGTAATAGCGGTGATGATACTCCAGCGCCTGCTACGTCTTCGTCACCGCGGGTTGTTTCTTCGTCTTTATCTTCATCTTCGGCAATTAGCTCGAGTACGGTTTCTGCTGTCTCTTCTTCGAGTCTGGTCTCTAGCCTTGCTATGAGCTCGTCTGCAGCATTGCTCTCTTCTAGTTCTTCTATCGTTTCATCTTCTAGCGCACTATCGTCATCGAGTGCATCTGTAGTCGACACTGTATTCGCTCAATACGAAGCTTCAGTGGAAGCTCCTGTCGTACAATCGCGCTGCGTGCTATGCCATGTCAGTGGTGGGGCTTCGGGTCATACGCGTTTAGTGTTTTCAGCGGGCGCGGCGCAGGCCGAAGCTAATTTCGCGGTCGTACAAAACTTTTTGGCTGCGGTTGAGGATGGCGATACATTATTATTAACGAAAACCCAAGGTGGAGCGCTGCATCAAGGTGGCGCTGTTTTTGGCACCAGTACTGTTGAGTTCATTGCGCTAGAGTCAGTTTTGCAATTGCTTACGGGTAACACCCAGAATAGCGCTAAGGTCGGTATTTTTGAGGGGGTTGAGAATAGCTCAACAGAGCAAACGTTACGCCGCGCTGCACTTCTACTGGTGGGGCGGCTTCCCACCGCGGAAGAGTTCGCCGGCGCGCAAACAGAAACTGAATTAAAAACGGCTTTACACAACTTAATGACGGGTGATGGCTTTCATCAGTTTTTAGTGCGCGGCGCGAATGACCGTTTGCTAACGGATGCTTTCAATCAAGATTTAAACCTTGATGTACTTGAACCCAATGGCGGTTTTTACCCCACCTTGGCTGCAAAGTTTGTAGCGGCCAATCAGCAAGGGGAGCGGGATGATTTTTATGGCGATTATTACCGCCAGCTTCGCCATGGTGTAGCACACGCACCCTTAGAGTTAATTGCTTACATTGTTGAAAATGATAGGCCTTATACCGAAGTGCTAACGGCGGATTACACCTTGGCAAATTCGGCTTTAGCGCAAGTGTATAACGCCGACTGGCAAACCTTGTTTGGCGATAGCGATTTCTCGGTTTTTAAAGTGGTTCAAAACAGGGGGCAGGTCCTACACAACGGGGAATTCTCGTCAGAGTTTGTCGAGGGAGTTGGCTCTGTTATTGATAGTCATGGTGCTTTTGTGGAGTACCCGCATGCCGGCATACTGAATGAACCGGCATTTTTAAATCGCTACCCAACAACGGATACGAACCGCAATCGCGCTCGTGCTCGTTGGGCGTATTACCACTTTCTGGGTGTCGATATAGAAAAGTCTGCCGCGCGCGCGCACGACCCGGCGGCCCTTGCCGATACCAATAATCCTACGATGAATAACGCAAACTGCACCGTGTGCCATATTGCAATGGACCCTGTTGCCGCGGCGTTTCAAAACTATGGTGATGAGGGTGTATACCTCAGTAGCTGGGGTGGTTTGGATGCGCTGCCTAGAGTCTATAAAGATAGCGACTTGTATGAGCGAGGAGACACCTGGTATCGCGATGTAAGGGCGCCGGGCTTTGGCGTGTTGGCAGCGCCAGCAGAAAGCCAAGCTAATAGCTTGCAATGGCTCGCACAACAAATGGTTAGTGATGAGCGCTTCGCTGAGGCGGCGATTAAATTCTGGTGGCCAGCGTTGATGGCCGAGGGCTTAATCGCAGCACCAGAAGCGCTAGAGGACATTCACTATGCAGAGCAGCTAGCAGCTTTCGATGCCCAAAACACCTTTATACAAGCCTTGGCCGACGACTTTCGGGTGGGTATTAATGGGGGCGCTGCTTACAACCTGAAAGATGTGTTGGTCGAAATGCTAATGAGCCCCTGGTTTCGAGCGCAACAAAGTTCAGCGCCGTTAACTGAGGATCAGCAGGTTATGTTGGCCGGCGTTGGTACTGGCCGGCTACTTACGCCAGAAGAGCTCGAAGCTAAAACCTCGGCATTGTTAGGTTATGCGTGGGGCGAATCTGAAGCGCCTTGGTTGTTGGATGGTCGCTACACGCAATTATTGGATCGCTATCTAATTTATTACGGCGGTATGGATTCCTTAGGTATTACATCGCGGGCGCGCGAGCTTAATACCTTGATGTCGAATGTAGCGCTTACACAAGCGGCGTCTGTAGCTTGCGGCGCAGTGGTGTTAGATTTTAATCGTTCGCCTGCGCCCTCGATCTTTTCGTTGGTCGATCGCTACGTAACACCGGTGAGCCATGGCGCATCGCTAGAGGCGGTAACAGGAACGGCTTACGCCGAAAGCAGCGAGCATATGGTGAATATCAGAATACCGGCGGGTGAGCAGCGCGTAAGCCTACGCTTTGCTAACCCACACTGGGATGCCGACTTGGAAGAAGGTACGAACCTGATTATCACGCGCTTGCAAATACGCAATAGCAGCGGAGTGGCTGTTCTGGATGTAGCCGGTGAAGCGATAAGTACCTTGGATGGAGCCGCTTTTAGCCTTAATGATCAAGGTAATCCAACAGGGGGGCGTTTTTATGATAATGCTACAGCAGACTATAACGGCGCTATTTTGTGGGCTGGCGGCCTTTCGTTACCGGTAACCTTTGCGGCGGAAGATGAGTATTCCGTGACGGTTTCTGCATGGCGTCGCAATGTGCCTAATTACCCCGTCAATATGATGATATCTGTGGATGCGTTAGCGCCCAACAACCAGAGTTCTGGCGAGCAATCATTGCGAGCGCAGTTGGTGCGCTTGCATCAGTTGTTCTTAGGTCAAGCGCTAGCCACCGATAGTCTAGAAATCGACGCAAGTTACCAATTGCTGGTCGATACTTGGCAGTGGCGGCAGGCCAATATGCCGGAACGCGCTTACGATTGGGAAACGGAGGGTTGCGATATACCTATTCCTAATTGGTGGCAGCAGGATTGGACCAATGAACTTGCCGACACACGTTATATGCAGGGCACGTGGATATCGATGCTCATTTATTTCATGACCGATTACCACTATTTGCACGAGTAAGAGGAAGGACTAATGGCTATTAAACGTAGAGACTTACTTGCCAGCATGCATAAAATTGCTGGAGCAGTGGCTTTGGGCAGCTTGCCGACTGGGCGATTGTTTGCGGCACCAGAAGATTACAGTGGCCGCTTGTTTGTCACGGTGCAAGCTGAGGGCGCCTGGGATGTGGCCAGTTTTTGCGACCCCAAAAGCAACCCCGCGGGTGAAGGCATTATCAACACTTGGGCGCAAACGGGTGAGATTCAAACCGCCGGTAACTTGCGTTACGCCCCAGTGGGCGGCAATGCCGCATTTTTCGATAAACACTATGCAAAAATGATGGTGATTAACGGAATCGACTCGCAGACCAACTCCCATTCAACGGGTGTATTACATAACTGGAGCGGCCGTAACTCGGCAGGCTTCCCGTCGCTAACCGCGCTGTTCGCCGCAACTCATGCACCAGAACTTCCGCTCTCTTATTTGAACTATGGGGGGTATGCTGAAACAGCACGTTTAATTCGCTATACCCGCCTGAATGATGTGCGTGCGTTACTAAGCGTTCTTACGCCAAACGTTTTGCCGTGGGATCGAGAGCAAACCTTTCAGAATCCCGATATGTTAGCCATGGTAAAAGAGCATCAGCAGGCACGCTTGGATCGTTTGCGCAGTAACCCGAATAACCTTCCGCGTACGCAGTACGCCATGGATGCTTATTACAGCGCGCGACAAAATGCGAGCGGCCTTGAGGATTTTGCAGCCGTTATTCCGCCGGACGATCAACTACAAAGCAATCGTTTAATGCAGCAGATGCAAATTACTGCGTTAGCGTTTAAATCAGGTGTGGCCTGTAGTGCCGATGTCGTATTGGGTGGCTTTGATACGCACGCTGATCACGACCGCGATCAAATGCCAAAGCTGGCCGAACTCACGGCGGGCATTGATTACCTATGGGATTATGCTGAAGAGCAAGGCATTGCAGATCGTTTAACGGTACTCATCGCCAGTGATTTTGCGCGTACGCCTTGGTACAACAGCAGCGCAGGCAAAGACCATTGGTCGGTGGGCAGTGCCATTGTTATGGAGAAAAACGCGAGCTGGGGCAATCGCTTAGTCGCGGGTACTGATGACATGCAGCATGCGCTTAAAGTTGATGCCAATAGTTTGCAAGCAAGTGATGGCGGCAGTGTTATTTACCCCAAGCATATTCACCAAGCCATGCGTGATCACCTTGGGATTACTGGTTCGGCGATAGATGATGCCTTCCCATTGAGCGTAGCGGAACGCTTTAACTTTTTTAGCTGAAAATAGTCGTGGATGAAATATTGTTTCCTCGTCTCTAATGCACTAGCCGGGCTTTACAGTGTTTTTAGTCGATTTTTGCCGCAGTTGTTGTCTGTGGCAAAACGTTATACTTTCACGCCCTTAATCATTCGTTGGGCGCAGTATGAAAGCCGTAGTTATTCTCCAAAATATTGAAAAGAATACCAACCTAGGCCAGCTCATTAGAACGTGCAATGCCTTAGGTGTGGTTGAGGTCTGTGTTGTTGGCCGTAAAAAATATTCCTCTTACGGTAATAAGAACACCCACAGTACAACCCGTATTCGCCATTTCTTTGATTATCCTAGTGCCCATCAGCACTATAAAGCGAGTGGGTATCAGATTGTGGCAGTAGAAATTAGCCCGTCGTCACAATCGATTAACCAGATGCAATTTGACGAAGACACCGCCTTCATTCTGGGGAATGAAGGCCAAGGCATTCCCGCGGCAGTGTTAGCGCTTAGCGATTACTGTGTCCATATTCCGCAGTATGGTAACGGTGCTTCGGTTAACGTGAATGTGGCATGCGGGGTAGTGCTTAATACCTTTATGGCGCAAAGCGATAACTGCCCTAATGCGATAGAGCACAATAAATTTGTGGCCAGTGCTGTATAATTTATCGCCTTTCCTCGATGCTGCTTAAGCCGTTATCGACCACCTTCTATTTTCAGAGATGTCTGCTGTGTCTTCTTTTGCGAGCCTTGCGCTTAAACCCGAACTATTAAGTAATTTAGAAAGCCTTAACTACACCGAAATGACGCCGATTCAAGCGCAAAGCTTACCGGCCATATTGGCGGGTGAGGATGTGATTGGCGAGGGTAAAACGGGGTCCGGTAAAACGGCAGCATTTGGTCTGGGTATTCTTCAGCACTTAGAGGTTAAGCGTTTTCGTATTCAGACTTTAATTCTGTGCCCCACCCGTGAGCTGGCTGAGCAGGTGGCGGCCGAAATCCGCAAATTAGCGCGTGCTATTCACAATATCAAAGTGCTGTGTATTTGCGGTGGTATGCCTTTCGGCCCGCAAATCGGTTCTCTCGAGCATGGTGCTCATATTATTGTGGGTACGCCTGGTCGTATAGAAGAGCATCTGCGTAAAGGCTCGTTGGTTTTAGATCATGTTAAAAGTGTTGTGCTCGATGAAGCCGACCGCATGTTGGATATGGGCTTTCAAGAAACCTTGGATGCCATTTTGGGGTTCGCGCCACGTCAGCGGCAAACTCTGCTATTTAGTGCCACCTTCCCGAAAGAGATCGAGAGTATTGCGCGGCGCGTTATGCGTACGCCCACACGCGTTACTGTAGAGTCGCAGCATTCGAGCGACACGATTACGCAACATTTTTATAAAATAGATGATCTAGAGGGGAGTGGTGAAGAGCAGCGCTTGCATGCGATACAGCGTTTGCTGTGCGATTCTCGCCCTACCAGCGCGGTTATTTTTTGCAATACCAAGCGAGAAGTGCAAGACGTAGCCGACGGCTTGAATGCTTTGGGCTTTAGCGCAATCGCCTTGCATGGTGATTTAGAGCAGCGCGAGCGCGATCAAGCTTTGGTGCGTTTTTCCAATAAAAGTGTCTCTATTCTAGTGGCAACGGATGTCGCTGCCCGAGGGTTGGATATTGAAGCTTTGGATGCCGTAATTAATTATCAAATTTCACGTGATATTGATGTACACACGCATCGCATCGGCCGCACCGGGCGGGCAGGGCAAAAAGGTGTAGCGAGCACACTGTTTAGCCGCAAAGAAAACTTCAAAATTGAGCGCTTAAAAGAAGCCCATAATATGACGGTCGATGTGCAGCCGTTACCTCCCGAAAAAGTACTTGCTGCAGGTACTTACAAGCCCGCGATGACAACATTGCAAATTGATGGCGGCAAAAAAGACAAAGTACGGGCCGGTGATATTTTGGGCGCGCTTACCGGCAAGGATGGCATTGATGGCAAGCAGGTCGGCAAGATTAAAATCATGGATAACTGGGCTTTTGTGGCCGTGAATACTAAAGTGGCCAAAGATGCACTGAGTAAAATCGCCAACGGAAAATTGAAGGGGCGAACATTTCGAGTGCGCAGGCTATAGCTTTACCGCTCTTCGAAATTACGCAATAAAAAAAGGCCTGTTAATAACAGGCCTTTTTTTATTGCAGCAATATACTTATGAATTATTTCGAAGAAATCGTTTCATTTTGTGAATTAAACGATGCTTGTGAGTGTGGTGAATAAAGTGATCGCCTTTGCGAATTTTTACATACTTCGCATTGGGGGTGCAGTCGTTATTCGGTAGCGTGTACGCATCGGCAGAGCCAAAGCGGTCGTTGTCACCGTAAAATACGAGTGCAGGCTGATGCGCCGTTAAAGAAAAAGTGGGCGCCGGATTACAAGTTGCTAACGTGGTTAATGGCCAGTCCAGTGCTTTGTAGTGGTTATAAATGGCATCAATGCTGGCGCCATCGTTCTCTAACCAAGTTTCTTCTAGTAATAAACCGGTTGTCCAATCGAGTGACGATTTTGCTTTTTCGGTATAAACGGTTTGTTTGAAATGCTCTAAATTATTCGCCAGAGTACCTTCGCGCGACCAAGGGGCAATATCTTCACGTGCAAGTGGGATATAGGCATCGATCAATGCTTTTTGCTCGGCAGACTCATGGTAAGCGCGCGCATACATTAATGGGTGAGGGTTGGAAATAACCACTAAATTTTCAACATTGTTAGGGAAGGCAATCGCAGCGCGCCATGCAGTAGCGCCGCCCCAATCGTGCCCGACAACAGTAAATTTTTCGTAGCCAAAAGCGTTGGCTACAGCCAGTGCATCAGCCGCTAAGTTAGTAACCGTATAAGCCTCTACTTCGGTAGGAATGCTTGAAGGTGCATAACCACGCGAGGTGTAAGCGACGGTATAGTAGTCATCGCTAAAGGCTTCCATATAGTCTTTCCAAATTTCGGCACGTTCCGGTGCGCCGTGAATAAATAACATCAGTGGCTTTTTGCCTTGCTTACCTTGTGCAATGTAATGCAGAGACTGCCCGTTATCTAAACCGACAAAACCTTCTTCAAAGTTGTCAGCAATAGCCGATAGTGCGATGGCCATAGTAGCAAATGCACTGATCATGCATTGTGTAATCAATTTCATAGTCTTAGTGACTCCCATGTAGATAAACTCCAGTAACGCGGTATCAATATATTCCGCAGGGTATTTTGATATTGCAGGCGCAATGTCAAAACGGCCGGAATTTATCATTTTTATGGATGTCTTGTTAGTGGTCAATGTCTGCAATAGTTGTGCGATCTAGGCATTTTTGAGAGAGATTGGTACTAAGTGCTTGGCTAGCAGAGGATAATCAAGATTGTGGTTGAAAAGCGCCCTCGTAAATAAGTATGGAGGGCGCTTTACGTATGCGTTGTTTGTTGGTGAAAGTTTATGAATTATTCAATCGGCTGTACATTAAATACACCCGTCCATAGAATTTGACCATTACCCCAGTCTTCGGTAAAGGTTCCGCTCGTTAATGTTTCGAAGGTGTAAACAATTTCATAAACATCGTTAAATGTTGTATTAAAACCACTATCACGAATAACATTGAGCGAAAGTTTTTCTGCGGCGTAGGTGCCCACTGTATTTGGAGTGTTAACTTGGGATCCGTCAGTATTAAAAGTCGTTGCGGTATTATAAATGTGGGTGGCAATGCCTGCTGTCGGGAAGGAACCTGCGGGCTCATTCGATACGCTGGTTAAAAACTCTATATCCGCACTTAGCCCCACAAGTGCGTTGGGAGCAAAGCCTGGGTACGTTTCTGTATTTACCGTAAAGGTACCTTCGTAAATAATTTCGTTATTATTGTAGTTTTGCACCCAAGTTCCTGTGCTTGGGGTAGTGAATATATATTCAGTTTTTATGGCAATGCTGCTTTCGTCGAGCCGGATAGTATTGTTTTCAGCGGTGTTATCGCTTGTGACAGTGTAATTATAGGTTGCAGCATACGCTGCCCCCCAGGGAGAAATTCCCTCATTAACGAGGGTTCCATTATCGCCAAAGCGAACAATAAAAGTGCCTTCCGTTGGGTGTTCTCCTGTTTGCGCTAACGATGTTACATCGGTGATGGTTAAATGCATAGCCTTGTTAGCAAGCGATTGCGGCATTGCCTCTATTTCCACCCCAGAGTTATCGGCAGTACTCATTGCTTCACTGGAAATATTAGTAGAAGATGATGTTATGCCATTTTGATAACTCGCTGATGCATCGTTAATGGGCGGCGCGGTATAATTCTTATCGCTGCCACAGCCAGCCATAAGAATTATTGTTGAGGCTGACCATAATGTAAAAATTGATTTTATATTTAACATAATTATGTCTCCATATTTTTCAGTAATTATTAGTAATTTCGGCTGTTTAGTGGATTTTATTATAATTTTTGTAACTGTTAATCTGGAGCCTAGGTAAGGCTAGCCTAGCTGGCGTATTGTTTTCTGGACGCCACTCAGATTTACTTGGCAACTGAGTGGTTTCCCGAATAGTCCAGTAGAATAATTTTTCAGGAGATTATCTATGTCGAGTAGTTATATTTTTTATTGTGAAGGCAGCTTGTATGAACTAATCACCTTTACATCGCCGTTAGATTCCGCTGTGTAAATGGCATCGCCACTATTACTCACCGCAATATTCATAATGCTGGTGAAATCAGCATTATCCAGTTTTCCGTCTATGCTTATGTTACTTTGTGTACCGGCGAAATTTTCAATATTTCCAGAGCTATCCACTTTAAATATTTGGTTGAAGTTAGAGCTTGGAGCATAAATAAAACCATCATGAAATACGATATGGTTAGTGTTCGTTGTCGCACCAGTGTCGTTGGTTATTGTGGCTAATGTACTGGCTTCATCATTCACTATCTTAGTGATAGTACCTCTTCTCCAATTGGAGACATAAACGGCGCCATTTGAATCGTGAGTTATTCCCGCTATACAAGAATTGTTTGCTTCGTTTATAACAATATTCTCGAGTTGAAGGCCGTCTTTGTCATATTTAACAACATTGTTGCCGGTGAAATTGGATCCACACATTGCGACGTAATAGCCATCGTCCGTAATTGTTACGCTATTGGGGTAATTGGCGTTAGATACCCATCTCTCTACAGTTCCGTCGGTACTTTTTTTGTAAATAGCGCGGTCACCCCAATTGGTGATGAATAGATTACCATCAGAATCAAAGTCCATTCCAAGGCCGCTATACCCGCCTAATGATTCTGCTGTTTCTTCACCAGAGATCGATAGGCGACTTAATGTGTCTCCGCCTAGAAGTATGTCGCCGTCGGGCGTCACACGCATACCATCAACGGTGCGCCCAACATTTTTCAGGGTTGAAACATAGGAATATTTTTCGTCGTTGGGGCTAAGGGAAATTAGCTCCCCTTCATTCGTGCCAAGATATAGCTTTTTTGAATCAGCTGTAATCGTGATAGCGCCGCCTAGGTTATCTAGAAAATCACTAGGTATATCAAGTCGCGAGGGCGTTAGTTCTTCGACACTATTATCGATTATATTGGCGCGGTAGAGCTTTCTTGGTGAACCCGCTGTGACATAGACGTAATCCGATGCATATGTAATTTGATTAATACCGTTGTTGGTGCTGTTAGGAATTGTTCCAACGGTACTAAGCGTGCCTTGGCTATCAACTTTGTAGATAATGCCTGTATACCAGCTACCCGCGTACAGGTTGTCGTACTCATCAACCACAAGGCCGATTACGCCATTAGTCTGTGATTTTCGTGTGATTATTTCTTGTGTGCCAGAATTTTCAGAATATTTAATGATAGATACGTTTGAACCATCATTAAATTGAGAAATGTAAATGTCACCATTGCTATTTATCGCTAATCCTGTGGGGTTAGCAATATCACTAATTAAGACGCTTGTACCTTCCGTGTTGCTATGTTTAAGAATTTTATTTCCAACAAAATCAGCAATGTAAAGATCTCCCGTTGCGTTATACGCAAAGCCAACAATACCCTCTGAATTATCGATATCAATTGTTGTTGGTGTTACCCCAGTTTGATTAAGATTAGGGAATCCACCCGAGGATACAATGTCACCATTAGGCGATATAATTATATGGTCGGCCCGGGGCTGCCCTATGCTCCCCAAGTATTCATTTTTTTGCCAATGCGATAGCGCAATATCTTGAGGGGAAAGCTCCACGTAGTCGATATTTATTGGCGCCATTCCCATGTTGTTAATGGTAACTTTATCATCCTGACTAATAGATAGATTAGTTTCTAAGCTCATTGGAATTGTTGATTCAGTAATGGTTATTTCTTTTATTTCTATATCGTTAATCGCAACTGCGATCGTGCCGCTACTGTCACTAGTGTAAGATATTTTTAACGATTCTGATGCTGGTGCGCTATTAATCTCTAATCCATTATTGGGGCCCACTTCAATAATGGCGATTTTTGAAGCGGAAGCCATTTTATCTACAGCGTAGGAGGAGCTACCGAGTAAATTCGCGAATTCTGCTTCATACCGTGTGCTAATAAAGTCTTGAGGTTCTTCCGGTTCTGGCGTGGCTGAAGTGCTTGATGGATTTTCTGATGAGGGTGTATTTATTGTAGTTTGTGTGGGTGTTTTTGAGTTTGAGCTACCGCAGCCGCTAATGAGTAAAATAGGTGTGGCGAGTAGACATACTAATGCTTGCTTAAATATCATAAGACGTTTTTGCCATAGTTGTTAAAGTTAATGTGTTTAACGTGTATCTATGGCGCTAAGACGAATAGGATATCTATTTCGAACTTATTTATTTAATTAAAATTCTAAGTTTGCATAAATAATAATAGTGCGTGGTGGTGCGTAGCTGGATGAAAACCCATTAGGGCCGAAATAATTTTCACGTACATAGGTTCGACTCTTGTTGTCGGTGATGTTACTTGCAGAAAGCATAATATAGAGTGGTCCACGCTTCGGTCTCCATTCTATATTCATGTTTAAGTTTATTTGCCCTTCCTGTCGAGATAACGACGTGATGGTTATGTCCGCGTGTTCGGCTTGAGAGACAGTGACATCGTCCCTGTTATAAATATCTAAAAAATAACCATCATGCGCGGTGATTTCTGTCGTCGCTTCAAAACGATGCTGTAAATATTCAAAGCTATGGATATAGCGAAAAGCGGCACTCAATGTTGGCGCATAAGGCAGCTGGTTGCCATATAGTTGTTTTACCCCAGCTGCGGCCTTGTCGGGATCGTGACTGGGGGCATTCCAATCGTTGTTGTCAGGAAATACAGGGTCAATACGTTCGAGGGCCCCCATTCTAGTATAAAGGTATGCTGTCGAAAAATTAAATTGGCTGCTAGTGGAAATCATAAGGTTGCTTTGCCATTCCAGTCCACGGGTAACCGCTGAAATTTCATCGTTCTCCCCCCACGGGACAAGCATATTCTCATGAGTATTATTAAAAGCAGTTAGTTGGAATGTAAGCTTTTTGTCGAGTAATTTTCCGGCTAGACTCGCTTCAATATTTTTACTACTTTGCCAGGTTTTACTGATTTGGTGATCGCTTTCTGGTCGGGCGCCTTTGCTGTAGCTAATGTTACTGCTGAGCGTTGGTGAGAGTTTCTTTTCTATACCGATTCTATAACTAATAGGTTTACTTTTTACTTGGATGCCATCAAAGGTAAATGCGCTACATGGGCTGCCTTCAGTATTTATAATTTCATCATCCACGTTGACATTGTAAAGAGCTGATGTGTAATCTGGATTATTTATGGATAAACTATTTTTTTTGGGGCTGTGCAGATTTTCGCTGCAGAAGCCAATTCTTCCTGGCGAAGCGCTAATAGTATTGGTGGTCGAGCGTAGCTCTGCGAATAATTGCGTAGAATTTGAAATGTTGCGGCCTAGTAGTGTGTAGGCATCAAGTATTTCGCTATCTTTGTATGAATTAATTAGCACAAAGCTTGTGGTATTCGCCGCTTGATTGGGTAATTTCTGGTAGGAGTCATTACTGCTAATGCTTAGGTGGCGTGTGGTTTCTCCGCGAACGCCCACTAACCAAAAATTCTTTGCCGAGTCTGATGTCGAGTAGAATTCTATATTGTGGCTATTTTTAAGCGACTCGTATTTTTCTATTCGGTGCTCTTGAAAAGAGTCGCGCCGTCCGAAGTCCACATCGAGCGTTGAATGGCTGAAAAACCGAGATTGATTATAGCTGTATGAAAATGCTGTTTTGGGATTATTGTGCTGAAAAGTAATGCCGCCTAATGTTAACGAGCTGTTGTTGTCCACATTGGAATCGATAACGACCGCACGTTCATAGTTTTCAACATAAAAGGGGTCTAGGAACGTAATGGGGTCACTCGTATTTTCATGCCTTTCGTAAAATGCGGATATCGTCGTCGTATTCGTTGGGTTTAGGAGGGCTGATAAACGTAAAGCGTGTCGCTTCATGTTATCTTGATCTTCGTTGTTGGAGGTTTGTATCGTCGTCATGCCGTTATCCGGCGCTAACGTATATTGTGAGATTTTTTTCGTATATCCATCGTGCGATTCATAGGCGCCCGATAGACGCAAAGCGAATGAATCGCCATAGGGTACATTACTTATGAACTGTGCGGAGCGTGCATTGTAAGTGCCTGCACCATACTGCAGTGAGGTAGAAGGTATACTGTATTGTGCTTTTCTTGAACTAATATCAATGTTTCCAGCGACAGAGCTGCGCCCCTTACCTGAAATGTTGGGGGTTGGTTGAATTTCAATTTTTTCAAGATCAAACAAAAAAAGTGTATCTGTCTCGCCTGGCGAAAGATAGGCACCATTGTAATGTAGCGTTACAGGTGCGGTGGTTTCTTCTATGGTGCCAAAACTTTTTATACCGCGAATACTCAGGTTGGCAATTCCTTCACCATTGGAAATGGGTGTAAAGTTAGGTACAAGTGCGGCAATATTGTTGAGTGAATTTAAGTGATATTGTTCTAGAATCTGGTTATCAAATGTGGTGCTAACTTTGGTAGGCGTTGTTGGTTTTGGCGCTAAAGGAAACCCATACACAAAGACTTCTTCAATATCGTTTACTGGGGGCGTTGTCACTGTTTTATGGATTTTCGGCGTTTCTGTGACGGTGTTTTCTGCGTGTATTACATAACCGCCATTTTCTTGAGGTATTGCTGTAAGCGTGCTGTTACTCATTAGTATTAGTAAAGCATCGCTTACGCTAAATTCACCAATAATACTGTTGGATTCAATTTTTTTTATGGCCGCAGGTAATGCAACTATTATGGTATTCGTACGTATAGAGAACGCAATTAAAGCTTGGTCAAGCGGCTGCTTTGGGATGTTAAAATACAGCGTATTTTCTTTGGCTATAGAGTCAAAGCTAATCGATGATGTAAGCGTTAATATTAAGTAAAAGCGTATATTTTTTATTGTTTTTTTCACGGTGTTTTTTCTTAAGTTTCTCTTACGTGTTTTGCCAAAATAACAATTCGACCACTGGGCTCTAAATAAACATTGATTGGAAGCAGTTGCTCTAGCATTGTCACCATTTCATTAATTTGATCCGATCTAAATGTGGCGGTCACTCGCAGTTTGGCCAAAGAACGATCACCTAGAATAATGGCCCCATTATGAAATCGCCGCGCATCACTCATTACTTCGTCCAATGTTGCATCCACATACACTAGACGTCCTTGGCGCCAGCTAGCAATATTTTTTAGCTCTACTTCTTCAATTGTGAATTGTTCTGTGGGAAATGTTGAAACGGCGGAAACGCTTTGGCCGGCTATAATTCTTGTACTTTTAGCCGAGGATGTTTGGGCTTTTACGATACCTTCTGCAACAGTCACTGTTGTTTTGTCGCCTTGTTTTTTTACGTCAAAGGCTGTTCCAACGACTTTAATATTGAGTGGACCAGATGTGACTTCGAAGGGAACCTTCTGATTGTATTCATCAACGATTGTATTGACATCAAAATAAGCTTGGCCTGAATAGAGTCTAACCAAGCGACGTTTACGATCAAACTCATATTCTATATGCGTTTTTCCGCTGAGCTCAACATGGCTTCCGTCGGGTAGTGTTATGCGGCTGGTTTCGGCTATGGCTGTTTGATAGTGAATCGCCTGATTATGCGGAGCCTGTAGGCTCGTCATTGCAAATATGCCACCGCATGCTGCTACAGATGCAGCCATAGAAAGCGCCATTCTACGGGAAAAAAAGTGATTCCTTTTTGGTGTTTCTAGGTTTGGGTTATTCGGCAACGCTACTGGCGAAAGACTCGCCTCGTTTTCAGGCAAATTGTGCCATAACGTAATGAGCTCTTGATAGGCTTTACGATGTGATGGCTTAGCTAAACACCATTTTTCGAAGGCAAGTATTTCTGTTTTAGAGGGGCTGCCCAGATAAATAAGTGAAAACCAATCGCTAGCTTGCTCATTAATATTTTCTCTGTGTTGCGATAACTCATCCATTTAATACTCCTCCAATGGTTGATTATCCATGGCATGTTTAATATCGAGCAGAGCTCGTGAAATATGCTTGCGTACGGCAGCCTCAGAAATGCCAGCCTCTTTAGCGATATCAACATTGCTAATATGCTCGAATCGACTGAGCTGCAAAAAATGCCTGCGTTTTTCGGGCATTGCTTGCATGGCTTTCTGCATAGTGTTCAGTGCTTGTCGGGCAGCATGAATGCGTGCCGGGTCGTGAAGCTGCTCGTCATTGAATGCATCGCCTTCGCCAGCGTCGGTATGGCTACACGGGTGCGCATTGTGTTGTTGCCGGCGCAATAGGTCTAGCGCTTGATTACTGGCCATTTTATAAAGGTAGGCTCTGGGGTTGGTTATTGTTTGCGCGCGCGCGGTGGTTGTGTACTTGGCAAAGGTCTGCTGCACAATATCCTCGGCTTGCACGCGCTCCAGGGCAAACTTCACGCTCACATGGCGAAGTAACTCTTCTTTGTGAGTGAGGTATAGCTGGCTTAGGTTGTGGTTTGATATTTCCATGCAGTACGCTTTGCTTGTGTGGGCCAGTGGTGACTTCAGCCGTTTTGATTTGGCAGGTTATGTCATGTTCCTCTATAACGTATGAGCTGACAAAATCGAACCCTAGTGGAGCATGATACTGCGGATAGATTAATAAGGAGGTGTTGAAGCGCCTAATTATACGTTTTTAATATTAGGTAGTGCTAATTTAGGTGTTGCTAATTCATCGGTGCTGGATAATACTGATGTTGTCTTAGAGGGGAATTCTTATGGCGGATCAAACCGTATCACTTGAACAGCTCGCTATCCATGCCGGCGAGGCGGCTGCGCTTTTGAAGGAGTTGGCCAATACTCATCGCTTAATGATCTGCTGCAGTTTAGTGGCCGGAGAGCTATCGGTTATGGAGATTAACGAGCGTTTACCGTTAAGCCAATCGGCTTTATCGCAACACTTGGCGCGATTGCGCACGGCTAAAGTCGTTGTTACTCGCAAAGCATCGCAAACGGTTTTTTACCAGCTGGCGGATGACAAAGTATTGCAAATTATTTCTACACTTAAAAACATTTATTGCCCATAAACGAGGTGGTTATGACACATACAAAAACATCAGCCGAAGCGTTCGTTAAAGTTGCCCACAATGCAACCATCGTCGATTTGCGTACAGCTGCAGAGGTTAACGGCGAGTACTTAGATAACTGCTTATGTTTACCCGTGCAGGAGCTCAATGCCGAAAATTTTAATGCGCTACTCAATGAAAAAGGCCATAGCGACGACCCTGTTTATCTACTCTGCCAAAGTGGCAAGCGCGCGCAAATTGCTGTCGATAAATTACAAGGTAAAACTCATCGCCCATTGGTGATTATTGAGGGCGGGTTAAATGCCCTTAAAGCGAGCGGATTGCCGGTTAAGTCGGGTGGCGGAAAAACAATCAGCTTAGAGCGGCAAGTACGCATTGCGGCCGGGGCTTTAGTGGTCGCAGGGGTTGTTTTAGGGACATTTGTAAATGCCTATTTTTATGGCGTTTCAGCCTTTGTTGGGGCTGGTTTAATGTTTGCTGGGATTACGGATACGTGCGGCATGGCTATGTGTTTAGCGCACATGCCGTGGAATAAAGCTCGTAGTTAAGGGGTTGATAATAAATGGCGCTTCTCATTGGATTATTTATTGGCGCGGTGCTGGGGTTAACGGGTGCCGGCGGGTCTGTGCTTGCGGTGCCCATGCTTATTCTATTTCTGGGGGTAAGCGCCACCGATGCGATGGGCGTAGCATTGGGTGCTGTAGCGGCTAGTGCGGCTTACGGTGTTATTTTGCAGCGTAAAAATGTGTTGTGGCTGCCAGCACTTTCGTTGGCATTGGGCGGAATGTTAACGGCTCCGCTGGGTAAATATGTTGCCCTAATGGTTGAAGACCTTTATCTGTTAATGGCCTTTAGTGCGCTCGCTTTTTTTATTGCGTTAAGAATGTGGCGCCAAGCCACGTTAAAGCCAGCGCAAACACATGTATTGCGCGCGGGCTATTCGCAATACGATAGCGCCCCGTTACTTTGTCGACTAAGTACAACCGGGCAATTTCAGTTAAGGCCTAGGTGCGTTACGGGCTTAATTGTTGGAGGGCTGGTTATTGGCTTTATTTCGGGCTTACTTGGGGTGGGTGGTGGCTTTTTAATTATTCCGGTTTTGCTGTTTCTTAGTCAAATATCCATGGCGCGCGCGGTGGCCAGCTCTTTATTGGCCATTACTTTAATCAGTAGTTCAGGCTTTTTAAGCCACTTAATGCTTAAGGGCTTACCTACGCAGGTTTCATTACTTCACGTTTTGTTGGCTAGCCTAGTGGGAATGCTGCTAAGCCAGTGGTTAAGTCGCTTTATTGCAGGCCCTATGTTGCAAAAAATATTCGCCATCACTTTAATTTTTATTTCTATCGTCACGGTTGTTCGGGCTATTCTTTAAATACTATTTTACAGGGGTGTTTTGCATGTTGTTTCGCCAATTATTCGATCAAGCGAGCTATACCTATACTTATCTTATTGCCGATGAATCGGAGGCCGTATTCATCGACCCCGTCGTCGAAAAAGTTGACGATTATTTACGGCTACTTAAAGAGCTGGATCTCAATTTAACGGCCGTGCTCGATACCCATACCCATGCCGATCATATTTCGGCCATGGGTGCGTTGCGGGAGAAAACGCAGTGCCTAACCTTGCTGGGTGAGCAGTCTAAAAGTGAGTGTGTTAGCCAAACATTCACCGATGGCGAAATAATCCCTGTGGGGAATTTAGCATTAACGGCGATTCATACCCCAGGCCACACCGACGATTCTTACAGCTTTATGCTTAAGCATAACGGGGAAATACGTTTATTTACGGGCGATACTTTATTGATTCGCGGCTCCGGCCGTACTGATTTTCAGCAAGGTGATGCCCTGCAGCAATACCACAGTATTTTTAACAAGCTACTTGTCTATGGTGATGATGCGGTTGTGTACCCGGGGCATGATTATCGCGGTTGGACGGTAAGTACCGTAGGGGAGGAGAGACGCAACAATCCGCGCTTGCAGGTTAATAGTGCTGAAGAATACGCAGTGATTATGAATAACCTCAAGTTGGCGAATCCTAAAATGATGGATGTCGCTGTACCGGCGAATCAGAAATGTGGGAAGTTGGCTTAGGGGGGGGGAGTGGGGCGTTGCGAGGCGATTAAAGGGTGCGTGTTGAACATGTAACGCATTGAGTAATGAAGAGTAGGAAAGTATTAGAGGGTAATATATTTTTACCATCCCTTAGGGGATCCCGTTTGAATATGCATACATTAGAGTCAAAACTGGAAAGGCGTTATAAAGCACTTTGGCGAGCACTATCGGCCGGCCGTATCCAAATATTGACCGAGAATGAAGAATGTAAAGAAGGCCTGGCTTGCTCGGATGTAAGCCAGGCTTTATGCTTACCGGCTACCGCAATTTGTCATAATCAGCTTGGGCTGTGCGTTGCGTTCAATATGAAGTGATTTTGGAAATAAGGAGTGCATTATTAAACGGATATTAGCTTTAGTCGGCGTTGCTTTTATTGTGCCACTGGCATTTGGGCGTGACTTTTCTTCGGTTCGGCTAGAGCCTAAAGAATTAAATTGGCGGGGCCTAGAGGGCGGCGTTCAATACGCGCCTATTACGGGCGATGAGCATACGGGTGATATGTATGTTTACCGTGTGGCTTTCCCGGGTGGGCATAAAAGCGCACCGCATTACCATACCGATCAGCGGGTGATTACTGTTTTGCAGGGGTCTCTCTATGTGGGTTACGGTGATGAGTATGATGAATCTAAACTCAAAAAATTACCTGAAGGCAGTGTCTTCACCGAGCCTAAAGATACGCCGCATTTTGTTTGGGCAAAAGAGGGGCGGGTGCTTATGCAGGTTACGGGTACGGGGCAGTCAAAGCGTATTTTTTCTCAGCTCCCTGTGCGTAAAACTTTAGTGGTAGAGGATGTTGAGATTAAGTCGAGTCCTAATAGCGGCGGTTGAGCCATCAAAGCCTAGGCGTCCCCTTGCCGCGCTAAAAGTAGATCATCATCAATATGGTGATCACGTATCTTTTTACTCCCCATCCAACAAATGCCCCAGTTTGCCTTTTTTCGTTGCCAAATAATGTGCGTTGTGTGGGTTGCGGCCGGTTTCGTGTTCTAGGCGTTCGGTAACGTGTAGCCCGAGTTCTTTCATGGCGGCTATTTTACGGGGATTGTTGGTCATCAACTTTACAGATTGAATCCCTAGATGTTCGACCATGGGTTTTAAAATACTGTAGTCGCGCATGTCGGCGCCAAAGCCGAGTTTTTCGTTGGCTTCTACGGTGTCCAGGCCTTGGTCTTGTAGGTGGTAGGCTTTCACTTTATTGAGCAAGCCAATGCCGCGGCCTTCTTGGCGTAAGTAAAAAATAACACCGCGCCCTTCGGTGGCAATTTTATGCATGCCCGCCTGCAGTTGTGCGCCGCAGTCGCAGCGCAAGCTAAACAGGGAGTCGCCGGTTAAGCACTCGGAGTGTATGCGCGCGAGTACGGGGGCGTCGGTGGTGACATCGCCCATGGTGAGTACAACGTGCTCTTTATCGTTAACGCTGTCGGCAAAGCCGTGCATATTAAAAATGCCGTAAGGCGTAGGCAGTTTGCAGGTGTCGACGTAGGTAATGGTCACTCGGTGGCCTTAAAAATAAAAGTAATAACAACGGCTAGTATTTCGCTTGCAGAGTCATGGCGCTGTTTTCGGTGCGCATGTTCACTCGGCTTAAGAACGTATTACCTAGCAATATAGTCTGTGGAAAACGCCCCTCTATAATAAAGGCGCTCACGTTGGTGAGTAGTACATCGCCAACGGCCACGGAGGCTAGTATAACTTGATAAGCCTGTGTCTTGCCTTGTGCAGTACCAACTTCTAACGTGGGTGCTTCGATATAGCTGATACCGAGGTGGTCGGCGGTATAGGAATTAAGGGTCACGCTGGTGGCGCCGGTGTCGACCATAAATTCGACCCAGCGGTTGTTAATGCGCCCCGAGGAAATAAAGTGACCATCGGGTTGGCGGGTAAGATTAACGCTTGAGGGCTCTGATTGTGTATAGGTGCCGCCAACTTGGCGGTTGAGGCCCAGTTTTTTGATCTCGCCATTTTGTTCTATTTGAGCAAATTTGCTGGTGGCGCGTAATAGTGTGATGCCTTCGGGCGTGCTGGCGCCTTCTTTTAATATATGTGCTTTGCCGTTAACTTCGAGTACGGCACTGCCTGCAAACAAGCCTTTAACAAGCACGCGCGGTGCATCGGCAATGCTTTGGCTTACAAGCAAAGTAGCGAGTGCAGTGCTGATGTAAAAGCTGAGGTAAATGCAAAAACGGCGCACGGAGCCCTCGCAGCGGTAAGTTCAGCGAATAAGGTTTGCCGCCAGCAGCGTTAAACCAGCCAGTAGGCCAGTGCTTGTAGGCAGCACCAAGCGGCTAGCCCTGCTAAAACATCATCAACCATAATCCCGAAGCCGCCATGTATGTGTTTATCGGCAAGGCTAATGGGCCATGGTTTTAGCATGTCAAAAAAGCGAAACAGCACAAAACCAACAATCAGCCACGGCCAACCTGCGGGGGCGGCAATCATGGTTATCCACATGCCGACAAATTCATCCCACACAATACCGCCGTGGTCGTGTACACCCAACCACTTGGACGCCTGCTCGCACAGGTATATGCCAATAACGAAGGTAATGAGTATTACACCTATGTAAGTATAGAGGGGTAAATCGGCGAGGAAGTAAAAGATTGGCAGTGAGGCCAGTGTTCCGGCTGTGCCGGGCACTTTGGGCATTAAGCCGCTACCGAAACCAAAGGCCAGTAGGGCGATAGGGTTACTGAGCAGCTGACGAAAGGTCGGTTGTGGTCGGCCCTTGGCGTCGATGCGAAAGGTGTTTTCGGCGGTTGTGTTAGTCAAAGTGCTTGTATCCCTCTACATCAAATTCTAAGGTTTTGCCGTTGTTGACCATAAAAATGCCGGTGCTTGCCGTGATTTTACCAATCGCTGTTGCTTGTAGGCGCCCCTGTCGGACCCAGTCTTCTAGGGTGCTAATTTTATCACGCGGTACGGTAAAGCACAGTTCGTAGTCGTCGCCACCGCTTACGGCCCAATCTAAGGCTTTATCGAGGCTTACACTGCTGCGCCAATGGTCGCTCATGGGGAGGCGGTTAACGTTGACCATTGCG
>NZ_CEXWTU010000009.1:47702-52939 GCF_982758155.1 Marinagarivorans sp.
GCCTACGCCACTGGCATCGCAAATATGACCGAGGTCGGCATGCAGACCATCTGAAATGTCGATGGCGGCGCTGGCGATGTCGACCAACAGCTGGCCTTCTATAAGGCGTGGTGTTGGGCGGTAAAACCGTTGTTGTAAATAATCTTGCGAGCTGCGGCGCACGGTAAACTTTTGTTGTAAAACCGCTAATGCGGCGGCACCGTCGCCAAGGCTGCCGGTTACATAAATGATGTCGTCGGGCTTGGCACCGCTGCGCCGCAAAGCTTTGTTGGGTGCTGTTGCACCGTGTACTTGCACGGTAATGGTGAGGGGGCCACGGGTAATATCACCACCGACGAGTGCGCAATTATGTGTATCGGCAAAGTGCAGAAGGCCTTCACAGAATTCACTTACCCATTCGTTATCGGCCTTGGGTAAGGTGAGGCCAAGGGTAAACCACAGTGGCTCGGCGCCCATGGCGGCAAGATCGCTAAGCGCGGTGGCGAGTGCGCGGGTGGCAATATGGCGAGCGGCCATTCCTTCTGGAAAGTGAGTGCCCGCTACCAGTGTATCCATCGAAACGGCTAGGTGCTTACCGATGGGGGGGATCAATAATGCGCAGTCGTCACCAATGCCTAAAGCTACATCATCATTGACGATGGCCTTGGCAAAATGCTGGCGAATCAGCGCAAACTCATTCATGGTTATCGCTTACCTTGGGCTTGAACTTCGGCTGTGCGAACACGAGGGGCGACCTTGTCTAGAACACCGTTAATAAACTTGTGGCTATCTGTAGCACCAAAGCGCTTGGCTAAGATTAGGGCTTCGTTAATCACAACTTTATAAGGCACGTCGAGACGAAAGCGAAGCTCGTAACAAGAGAGGCGCAAGATGGCCAAGCTGATCGGATCGATTTGCTCTAGGGTGATTTCTGTGAGGTGCGGTAAGAAATCGGTTTCAATGGTGCTGATATTGGCAGGCACGTTGTGGATAAGTTCGTGTAAATAATCCACATCGACTTTGCTCATATCGTTATCGGCGCGGTATTCCGCTTCGACGGTATTGAGATGCGCTTTGGTCATTTGCCATTGATACAGTGCTTGCGTGGCGTAGTGGCGTGCTTTGCTGCGCAAAGCGGGCATGGGGTTCTGAGACATTAAAGCTTACCTAATAGAGAAACCATTTCGAGGGCGGTGCTGGCGGCTTCGCAGCCTTTATTGCCGGCTTTGGTGCCGCTGCGCTCGATCGCTTGTTCGATGCTATCAACCGTTAATACGCCAAAGGTGATGGGCAGTGCAGCTTGTAAAGAAACTTGCGCTAAGCCTTTAGTGCATTCGCCAGCGACATATTCAAAGTGCGGTGTGCCACCGCGAATAACGGCGCCCAAAGCGATGATGGCGTCGTATTTACCGCTGGCCGCAATTTTTTGCGCGGCAATGGGGAATTCAAAAGCACCCGGCGCATAGATGATGTCGATGTTGGCTTCATCTATGCCGTGGCGTTTAAGGGTATCGATTGCGCCATCTTTAAGGTGTTCAACTACAAAGCTGTTCCAGCGGCTAACGAGCAATGCGTATTTGCCATCTGAGTTTTTAAAATCGCCTTCAATAATGTTCATGAGGTTTTCTCTTAAGTTGTGCACGCCGCTTGGCGCGAAATTTTAATGTTGAATGTATTCGATGACTTCGAGGTTAAAGCCCGATAGCGCACTAAATTTAAATGGCGCGCTCAGTAGGCGCATTTTGCTGACCCCGAGGTCTTTTAATATTTGCGAGCCGGTGCCCACTTGCTTATAGGCCAGTTCGGCTTTGGGGCGTTGGGTGCGGCCGCTAATTAACCAGTCGATGCTTTCTTCTATTTCTTCGGTGGTTTCGCTGTGGCAAATTAAGACCACCACGCCAGCGCCTTCGGCAGCGACTTTTTGCATAGCAGCGTGAAAAGTCCAAGATTTAGAGCCATCAGGCCCATGCTCGTCGGTGCGCAGAATACCTAAAACATCACGTGCGGTAGAGCCTACATGTACGCGCACTAGGGTGGGTTTGTCGGCTTCAATCTTGCCAAGCACAAACGCAAAATGGTGCTCGCGCCGGGCTTTGTCGATATAGGTTTTTAGTGTGAACTCGCCGTATTCTGTATGCACTTGTCGTTCATTGGTGCAATCTACGGTTTTTTCTTCTACGGTACGGTGTTGAATTAGGTCGGCGATGGTGCCAATCTTCAGGTTATGTTCTTTGGCGAAGGCGAGCAAATCTTTTTGGCGCGCCATACTGCCGTCGTCATTCATAATTTCAACAATCACACCCGCGGGTTCGAAACCGGCTAAGCGCGCTAGGTCGCAACCGGCTTCGGTATGGCCAGCGCGACTTAACACACCGCCGGGCTGCGCCATTAATGGAAAAATATGACCTGGTTGAACGATACTTTTGGGTGTGGCATCCCGCTTTACCGCAGCGCGAATAGTGAGAGCGCGGTCGGCAGCACTAATGCCGGTCGTTACGCCGGTGGCCGCTTCGATACTGACGGTAAAATTGGTGGCGTGTGCCGCGTGGTTGTCGCGTACCATTAAAGGTAATTCCAGCAGGCGGCAGCGCTCTTCGCTCAGGGTTAAGCAAATAAGTCCGCGTGCGTGCTTGGCCATAAAGTTAATGTCTTCGGGGCGCACTTGTTCGGCGGCCATAATCAGGTCGCCTTCGTTTTCGCGGTCTTCGTCATCCATCAAAACAACCATTTTGCCTTGGCGGATATCTTCAATTAGCTCGGCGGGGGTATTTAATTCCACTGCTTGCCTCTTCGGGTGATTGTAAGTGTGGTTGTGAATACTGTTGCTTTAGAGTTTTTCATGTTGGGTTACTTCATGAAACCGTGTTCGGCTAAAAAGCCTTCAGTGAGTGTGGCTTTACCTTCGGCGGCTTTTTCTCCGAGCATTAATCGCTCGAGGTAGCGGGCTAAGACATCGACTTCTAAGTTAACCTGGCTGCCGGCTTGGTAGTGACCAATCACTGTTTTTTCAAGTGTGTGCGGCACAATGTTAAGTTCGAACTCGCAGCCGTTAACGGCGTTCACCGTAAGGCTGGTGCCATCAATAGTAATCGAGCCTTTATGGGCAATATATTTTGCCAGCTCTTTGGGCGCGCGCAACGTGAAGCGTTCGCTGCGGGCATCCGGTTTACGGCTAACCACTTCGCCAATACCATCCACGTGGCCGCTGACAATATGGCCGCCCAAGCGCGTTTGTGGTGTAAGGGCCTTTTCTAAATTCACGACTTTACCCACTTGCCATTGAGATACCGTGGTGAAGTTTATTGTCTCGTTCGAGACGTCGGCCCAATAACCATTGCCGCTGAGTTCTACTACGGTTAAGCAAACGCCGTTGGTGGCGATGGAGTCGCCCAATGCGACGTCGCTCCAGTCTAATGTAGGCGCTTTAATGTGTAGGCGTAAGTCGCCATTTTTAGGTTGCGCGGCGGCAATAGTACCAAGGGCTTCGACGATACCAGTAAACATGCGGTTATTGCTCCGAAGGCTTTGGGTTAATTGGGTCGAGGGTGTTGTGCGGCTTGGCGATAATGCGCCAATCCGGCCCTACTGGTTGTACGTTAACGATGTCGAGTTGAATATTATGACTCATTTCGCTGATAGGAAGCTCAAACAGTGGTTTGCCAGTGCTGCCCATTAGCTTACCGGCCATATAAACGACTATTTCATCGATTAACCCGGCTTGTAAAAAAGCGCCTGCCAGTGTTGGGCCTGCTTCTATTAAGACTTCGTTGTGTTGTTCGTTGCCGAGTTTTTCGATCAGTGCGCGCAAGTCCACTTGGGTAGTGTGGTTCTCTCGCAAGGACCAAGCGCAGGCTTTGCCGTGCTCGCTGACTTCTTGTGCGCAAGCAAAAACGGTATGTTCTGGTTGGCTTAAAATCGTCGCATCGACGGGTGTGCGCAGTTGGCTATCGACCACCACTCGCAAGGGCTGGCGAGGATTGTCGCCAAGTGCGGGGCTGCGAACGGTTAGCGCAGGGTCGTCGGCTAATACGGTGCCGGCACCGGTAATAATGCTGCAGCTGCGGGCACGCAATTTTTGTACGTCTTCGCGTGCGTGACTACCGGTAATCCATTGGCTTTCGCCGCTTTCCATGGCTGTGCGGCCGTCTAAGCTCATGGCGAGCTTACAGCGAACATAAGGCCGGCCGGTGCGCATGCGTTTGATAAAGCCTGGGTTAAGATCTTTGGCTTGCTCTTCAAGTAGCGGGCCGCGCACAGTAATACCCGCATCGCGTAGGCGTTGTAGGCCTTGGCCCGCAACAAGCGGGTTGGGGTCTTGCATGCCGTAAACGACTTCGGTAATACCTGCATCGATAAGTGCTTGGCTGCAGGGGCCGGTGCGCCCTTGGTGATTGCAAGGCTCCAGCGTGACGTAGACTGCGGCCCCGCGTGCCCTTAAACCGGCCATGGTTAGTGCGTTCACTTCGGCATGGCCTTCGCCGGCGCGTAAATGATAGCCGTCGCCAATGCGATCGCCGTTCTCTGCCACAACCACACAGCCCACGCGGGGGTTGGGCATGGTGGAATACATGCCAAGCTCTGCCAGTTGCAGTGCTCGGTTCATGGAATCGAGGTCGCTGTGAGTCATGCTCATTGGCTGGGGTCCTTTTCTAAGCGGTCCAATTCGGCGCGGAATTCATCGATGTCTTTAAAACTGCGATAAACCGAGGCAAAGCGCACATAGGCTACGCCATCGAGCTGCCGTAGTACTTCCATCACCTTTTCGCCCACAATGCGGGAATCCACTTCGCGTTCGCCCATGGCTTGCAGGAAGTATTTAATCTGATTAATGGCGGCTTCTATGTTTTCAGTACTTACCGGGCGTTTTTCTAATGCACGCTGTAGGCCGGCACGCAATTTTTGTTCGTCGAAGGGCTCGCGTGAGCCGTCTTGTTTAATCATGCGGGGCAATAGCAGCTCGGCGATTTCAAAGGTGGTGAAGCGTTCTTTGCATTGTTGGCACTCGCGGCGGCGGCGCACTTGACCGCCCTCGGCCACAAGGCGAGAATCCACGACTTTGGTATCGGCCGTTTGGCAAAAGGGGCAATGCATGGCAGCTATTCTCGCGCGAGTGAAAATGGGGCAGCATTCTAGCATATTGCGCTCTTGTGCATGCCGGTTGGTGCCGTTAGGGACGAGGAAGCAACATTTCATCCACTAATGCTTAATATCGACCTCCATACCTTCGTTGCTCAAAGCGTTACATGTCCCGGCATGCG
>NZ_CEXWTU010000010.1:0-46692 GCF_982758155.1 Marinagarivorans sp.
ATTGGATAAAGTATTACTGCCTCGTCCCTTAGGCCGCCTACGCCCCCAAATGCCACACTCCCCCCAGCAAGCTTAAGCCCTGCTGGATGGCTAAAAATATCGTTAGGTAAGCCATGTTCGGTTGTGAAGCTTTTAAACTTTTTTGCTTCCGGATCGAAGCGAGAAATACCTCCACCGGTACTCATCCAAATAAAGCCAGCATCATCCTCTACAATTGATGAAACCGTATTATGTGCTAAACCATCTTCCACCAAATACTCATGAAAGGTGTTCTCTGAGCGATTCCACGTACTGGCACCGCCACCTTCAGTCGCAAACCAGAGGTTGCCATGTGAATCTTGAAAGGTATCCTTTATCACAGGAATACTTGGCCTAATGACTTGGTCACCTTGCTCGTCGAAATACTCGAAATACGATTCCGTTGAAACCTCGTCAATATCTTGAGCTAGGCTAGCACCAAAATCTTGGTGCTCTTGGGGTAATCGAAAAAGTCCCTTGTCAGTCGAAATCCACAAAGCCCCGGTGTCGTCCTCATCAATACTGACAGCCCTTCCAGAGGATGACTCACCCGGCTTCCGAAAATGGTATCGCACAAAATCATTCATAGCCGGACGGTAGCGGTGTAAACCACCCGCATTAGTACCTACCCAAATTTCATCCCGGCTATTTTTTAATACAGACCATGCTTCGCGATTAACCAAGCTCATATCATTATCGCTCTCAGGCATATAACGGCGAAACTTACCCGCTTGCGGGTTCAAGCGCCCAATGCCACCCCACGCCGTACCGGCCCACACAGAATCATCAGCATCAATAGCAACCGCACTAACCATTGAGGAGGGCAATGAAGAAGGGTCGTCACCATCATGCATATAACGCGTAATGCGCCCCTGATTAAGCTCTAAGTAGTTCAGCCCGTAGCGTGTACCCACCCATAAGTTATGTAAATCATCTTCGACTAAAGACATCACATCCGTATTACTTAAACTATTGGGATTTTTGTACTCATTTTGATAGGTATGAAACGCAGCCGCATACCGGTTAACACGTGCAATTCTGCCAGGGGAAAACCCAACCCAAAGCCCCCGCTGTCGTCGCTAAACAATGCTGAAACTGTAGTGCTTTCCCCATAATTACCGGCGAAATACTGATCAAAGTCATTCGTTTCAGGCCGGTATAGCATCAGACCTTTATCGCCAGTCCCCAGCCAAATATTTTCGCCATCAGCCATTATGTGCTTAACGTTCGACGATCCTAAAGAGTGCCTATCATGAAAGTCAGCCAAGTAACGCTCAAATTTTCCAGCGCCAAGATATCGGTTCAAACCATAATAGGTGCCCACCCACATGTTACCGGCGGACGTTTTCTCAATAGAGGTCGCGTCATTTTGACTTAAGCTTTCGGTATCATTTTTGTCATAATGCAAGCGTTTAATAACACGTTGCGCATTAGGGTCAAAAATATCAATGCCGCCACCTTGTACACCTACCCATAAATTGCCATCTTGGTCTTCCTCTATTGCCGACACCGCATTGCCGCTTAAACTGAAGGCATTGTGACGATCAAACAGGAAACGATCAAAATCCTTTGTATCGGGGTTAAATCGTAAGAGGCCGCCCTCTGTGCCTACCCACAAATCACCCGAGCGCGAAATTTTAAGCCGCAACACACTGTTGTGGCTTAAACTTCGTGAATTTTCAGGGTCAAACATAAAGCGCTCAAAACGCTCAAGAGCAGGGTCATATCGATTCAAACCCCAGTAGGTGGCAATCCACAAGTTCCCCTGCTCATCAACAGCTAAATCATTCACGGCATTCGTAGAAAGAGAACTGATATCGGCGCTATTGTGTTGAAATAACTGAGCACTGTAACCATTAAAACGTGCCAAACCATTTTTGCCACCAAACCACATAAAGCCCTGTTTATCTTGCGTAATAGCAAGCACCTCACCCAAGGAGCTCAATGCAGGGTCTTCATAAAAATGCAGGTTTACATTCAAGCGTTTACGCGGTTTTTCTGTATTTTCTTCAGCCGCAGCCAGCCCCACCCACACCGTAAAAAGAGTCGTGAAAAGTAATTTGGCAGTTCGGGGATTGGCAAACCCTCTGCAAAGAGCAAATAGGTCCTGCCAGCTTAAAAAAGAAGGCACACACAAATCCAATCGGGCTATTTATTACAGTATAGAAAAGAACCGACAACAATCATGCTTTGGTCGCATCGACTACAGCGCTGGTAAAAACGCAAATAACAACACTCTTTATTGTGTAACGAATATAGCCGTCATCTTTCGTTTTTTCACGCCTACGGCACGCTAAATAATTGGCATTTTATAATGAGCTAGCACTCAATATTTTCATCCGCCAAGCTTTTGTCTTTTATCTTAATTTTAATAACTTAAACAACACCGTTAATAAAAAAACAACATTATTAAGTCTAATCAAGCGTAACTTTATGTAACTACAGGTAACACTCGGCATGTACAATAAACACACAAAACGAACACCCCACACACTACCGGAAATTAACTAATGTCTTTAGCAAAAACCTTTTCTACTGCCGCTTTTTTTACGTCTATTGCTTTATTCAGCACCTCCAGCTTTGCAACCGCGACCACACAAGGTGTTATTACCAGTGTAGATACCTTGAATAATGTCATTAATATTGAAGTAAGGAATGGCAAGGTGAAACGCTTTTCTTTTGATAACAAAAGTCGTGTATTGATTAAAGGGACAACCGCCAGCATCGACGACTTGCAGGCTGGCCAGAGTGTTAAAATTTCACTGCCGAAGCCAGCCCTAGAACCGACGATTAGCGGTGAAATTGTAGCCATTAACCACGACGACTTCACCGCAAAAATTAAAGATCAGAAAACACGTAAAGTGGTTACCGTATCACTAGCGGCAACCCATGTTATGGGCGAAGTAGATTCTGTTGCGGCATTAACAAAAGGCCATCTAGTGACGGTTCGCTTAAAATAATTACCATCGCCAAATGAAATGTCAATTAGGGGCGTGCACTGAATAAGTTGCTGGAATTTGGGTTTGTGGGTGTACGCTTGACGAGGCGAAAATATGGCGTAATAGCCGGCTATTGCAAATATTTTTAACGAAGGCAAGCGTGCCCCCAGGAATTCAAAAACGGGAAGTTATTTAATGCATACCCCTAAGTCTGATTAAACCCTCGCACAGTTTCGCTACCATTGAGTAACTCGTCTAGCGTAAGTTTATAGCTGGGTGCAAAAATACTGAGGAATGCGTTAACTTCAGGCATATTAAAAGCGGCCAGGCGTGCAGCAATGTCTTCCGCCGCTTTTGAAAATTCACTATTGCCCGCTTTTAATTCTTCTTGGCACTTAAGGAAAGCCGCCAAGGTATCGGCGCCTTTTATTAGTCGCTTAACGTCTGCTGGCACCTCAGACGAAACCACTAGCGGCGTAAAGTCCGCTTTCATGTCATCGGGTAAAAGAGCAATCAATTCGCGCTCCGCTTGCACCTCAACTTCTTTAAACGCTTTTTGCATCCCTTTAGAGTGGTATTTGATTGGCGTTGGCATATCACCCGTAATCACTTCAGATACATCGTGATACAGGGCTGTAGTGGCCACTAAATTCGCATCGTACTCGCTACCAAAACGGCTATTACTGAGTATCGCCATCGCATGCGCAATGGTAGCGACTTCCCAACTGTGCTCCATAACATTTTCGGGGATGGCATTGCGCTTTAACCCCCAGCGGATAATCCAACGAATTTTACTGATATACGCAAAAAAATGGCTTTGAACTTCGCTCTTGAATCCAAGAGTTGATTTTGATGGGGAGCTAGACATAGAAAATCCTCAGGTACCCTAAAATAGTCGCAACCATTTTGCGCCAAACAGGGCAACAAAACAAAGCGATATTATGCTGAGGTTATCAGGAATAAAAAGCGGCTGAATGAGCCGATAAGCAGCGCCAGAATTGGCGCTGCAAAACACAATTAGGCTGTTTTAGGTTTAGAGCCGACCAAACCATAGTAAGCAATAAAGGCATAACACAATATTGGCAGGAAGAACGCCACCTGTAGACCAAGACTATCGGCCAATGCACCTTGCGCTAATGGCACAATCGCACCACCCACAATCGCCATACACAAAATGCCTGAACCTTGACTGGTGTGCTCACCCAAACCACGTAACGCCAAACTAAAAATAGTCGGGAACATAATTGAGTTACACAAACCTACGGCCAAAATAGCGACCATAGCTAGCTTGCCCGATGTGGCCATGGCAATCGCCACTAAAATACACGCCATAACTGCATTAAAAGCCAATACGCGACCAGCCGGTAAATAACGCATAACAGCAGCACCAATAAAGCGGCCCACCATAGCGCCCATCCAGTAGTAAGTGAGCATTGCACCTGCAGCAAGCTCGGTCATACCCACAATGTTCGGATCACCCAAGAAGTTAACAATAAAGCTACCGATCGAGACTTCAGCGCCCACGTAAACAAAAATACCTACCGCGCCCAATACCAAGTGCCGGTATCCCCATGCCGAAGAGCCACTCACGTGTCCCTTAACATCCGCGCCAGAAACAACTTTAGGCAACTTGATAAAGGCAAAAATCACCGCCAACAAAACAAGTGCGCCAAAAAGCATCACGTAAGGCCCCTGAACCGAAGCGGCTTCATAAGCGTGTATTTCAGCGACAGTAGCGCCCTCTGGTGCCGACGAAAGAATAAGAAAGGCACCAAACGAGGGGGCAATCGTCGTACCCAGCGCGTTAAACGCTTGGGTTAGCGTCAAACGGCTAGAGGCTGTTTCGGGTGAACCCAAAACAGTAACAAAGGGGTTGGCTGCGACTTGTAAGATAGTAATGCCTGAAGCCAGAACAAAAAGCGCGGCTAAAAATAGGCCGTATACTCGCATACCTGCAGCGGGGTAGAACATCAAACACCCCAAGCCGGCAATCACTAAACCCAAAACAATACCGCGCTGAAAACCAATGCGCTTAACCAAGGCGCCTGCAGGGATAGAAACAATGAAATAGGCCCCAAAGAAACAAAACTGCACCAACATCGCTTGGGTATAACTAAGCTCAAAGACACCCTTCAAGTGCGGAATTAAAATATCATTTAAGCAGGTTAAAAAACCCCACATAAAGAACAAAGATGTTAACCAAACCAGCGGCATTAAATAGCTTTTGCCGGGCACATAGCCCTCACTGCTCACGGGACTTTCATTGACATTAGGCGCTACAGCCATACGACCTCCTACATTGCTCTCGCGGTGCGAGAAAGTGAATTAAACAGGAATACCCTACTCGGGAAACCGCGATACCCGCCGATTTCAAAAACATGCGTATACTACCGCATTGACCATCAAGCAGTGCAAATATATAGGTGAAAAATGGAGGCGTATTTTGCCTCAATTTATGAATGGGCATGAGATTTTAAAGAAGACGCGCAGCAAAACAACGATACCGCGCTCTCTTTTAGGCTTGCGCCTTTTAACTTACGGGGCTACTGAGTCGCCGATTTACGATGCTCAGAAGGTGTCTTTCCTGTAATTTTTTTGAAGAAACGATTAAAAGCCGACTTACTATTAAAGCCCGACATTTCTGAAATATCGATGATTGAATAGCTGCTGCCATCCAACAAAAGCGCTTTGGCATGCTCTATACGGTAATTATTGACATACTCAAAGAAGTTAACACCAAAGTGTCGGTTAATAATATTCGACGTTTGGCGTGCCGGTAACCGCGCTGCACGCGCCAGCTGGTCTACGGTTAGCTCTGGCTCTAGATATAAACGCTCCTGCTCCATTAGCGCCACTAAACGATTAACCAACGCTATCGGCACTTCGTCGCTGTCTTCTCGGGTACTTTCAGGACTTGGGGTTTCCAACGCTACCGCTGGTTTGGCCGGCTCAACCACTGCCGCAATAGCCGCTGGCTCGCTCTCTTTAACGGGTGCCACGGCGTGAGAAGGCGCTATAGCCTTGGGATTAGTAGTCTCTATATTCGTAGCATCGGTATTGCTAGCATCGGTAGTATTAACAGCAGAAGGCTGATCGTTTTCAGCCCGTTCGCCCGGAACCGCTACAATCACAGGCCTTACTGTATCATCGAGACCGCGTGGCGAAGCACGCCCCAGTGCCATACGTGAATATAATAGATTATAGAAAGCTAATGCTTTTATAAAAATCAAATCGTAGTAGTTGCCGGTCAATCCAAATAAAGCGGATAAAGACGTCAAACCGGTGGTTGCAAATATGATGTTGGCGAAATTCCAGCACCACGTAAATAAGAACCCGTAAATTAACAACTTTAACCAGTTGCGATCAATCTTATCGACATTGGAGTAGGTTTCCTTCAACCCTTCAACATAAACACGAATACTCTTTACGCAGGCTAATGCATACACAAGCGTTAGCACACTAGGGCCATAGACTATCCAATTAAACGCCCAGCTATCCAACAGCAAACTGTAATGAAAAACGCCCTCGACAACCGTATCGTGCCCAAGCTCTGCCATCATGATCGCAAAATAAGCGGGAAATAAAAGCGCAGGAATGCCGTGCAGCATCACTTTTTTCACGGGGCCGATGGTGCCATAAAGTACCGAGGTGGTATACAAATACAACAAAGGCCCTTGTAAAAAGGCCGCCACCTTAAAAATAAAGAAGATATAAACATGATCGGCCAAATAACCATTCTTTAAGGGGGCGCACCAATACATTAAGGTATCCAGCGCTTCGCACCCTGTCGCCAGCAAAAATAATGACAAAATGCGGCAACTTAATACTCGACCTTCTCGTACAGCCAATAACAATATCGAAAAAGAGATGCTCTCGAAGATGACTAATATCAAAGTGATATCGTTGACGTTAAATATAGAATCGGAAAAAAACATAAGCCGTCTTTAAAATTATTTTAATGATTCTTGGTAAGCTCGCAGCATTACCAAACCCAAACAGGCCCAAATAAGCCCCCCACTACTAATCTAGCAAGGTTAAGTCAGTTTTTAAGCCTGCAACTTCAAGTGTGAAATCTCCAGCCTCGGCAACATTTTGAAGCGCGCTGTTCACAAAAGTGAAATCGTCTGCCGTTAATGTAAATTCAACCGTCTTTTGCTCGCCTGCCGCTAAATCAATACGTGTAAAACGCTTTAAGCGCTTATTGGCTGGCGTGAGTGACGCGAAGTGATCTTTAATATAAAGATCAATCGCTTTGGCGCCCGCACGTTTACCCGTGTTTTTTACTTGCACGCTGATGATTACGCGATCGCCGCGTGTAAATTGTTTTTGCGCCGCCCCATTAGCCGTACGTACGGTTAGGCCTGTAACCTCGAACTCGGTATAACTTAAACCAAAACCAAAGGGCCACTGTGGTGAGTAGCCATCCATGGTAGCGTCGGCTTTAGGCCGCTGGCGGGCCGCAGCACTGATAAGGTGATCGTAAGTCATTAAGTTGCCGGTATATTGCGGATAACTAAACGGCAATATACCGGCTGGATTGTTGATGCCCGCGAGTGTTTGTGCGATCGCTTGCGCACCCTGATCTCCTGGCCGATAGGCATACAAAATAGCTGCCAGGCCATCAACTATCGGCGCAATAATACGTGGGCGCCCCGCCATCATCACAGCCACTACGGGTTTGCCAGTAGCAATGGCAGCTTGCGCCAAACGCAACTGCGCCGCCGGCAACGTTAAATCATCTATCGAGCCAATTTGCTCCGCATAAGCACCCTCACCTAGCGCTAATACAATGTAATCACTGCCTTGGGCATCTTGCGCTATGCGCTCAGCGTTGACATTTTCCGGGGCGTAAAAATCAGTCTCGCCGTGATTAATAACATTTTCAATGCCGAACAACGTCTGTAACGCATCGAACAAGGATTGAGTATCACTCGGATAAAGGCTGTCATCATCACCCTGCCAGCTGTAAGACCAACTTCCATTCAAAGCATGTAAACTTTTGGCCGCAGGGCCCGCCAATAAAATTTTTGCTGTCGAGGGAAAAGGTAACGTGTGATTATCATTTTTGAGCAGCGTCATGCTTTTATTTGCCAACGCTAATGCTTGCTGTTTATAGCCCTTTTTTTCGGCCGCTAAAACAGGAGGAGATTTACGCTGCTGCGCCCAATGCCCGGGCTGTAATTGATCGAATAAACCCAGTTTATGCTTGAGTGCCAGAATACGCCGTACCGAGTCATCAATGCGACGCTCGCTAATACGGCCTTCCTTAACCAGTGCGACGAGTAATTCGGGAAAGGTAAACTCCGTTGCGACCATGCTCATATCAATGCCCGTATTAATGGCAAGCTCTACAGCTTTCTTTTTAGAGTCCGCAATTTTGTGGCGCGTGTGTAAATAATTAATATCGGCCCAATCGGATACGATCAAACCGCGAAAACCTAATTGCTCACGTAATACACCTTGCAACAAGGCCTTATTGGCATGGGTTGGCACACCATTGATCGACGCTGAGTTCACCATCGCCGTTGAGGCACCCGCCGCTATAGCCGCCTTGAACGCAGGCATGTGCTCTTGCCACAACTGCACATCCGGTATGTAAGCTGGGGCGCGGTCTTTGCCATCTAATGGGACCGAATAACCGACAAAATGCTTCAAAGTGGAAGCCATGCCAGCTGTTTCGAAAGTTTCTGTCATCGTGGCCCCAAATTGACTCACGATGTAAGGATCTTCACCAAAGGTTTCTTCTAAGCGTGGCCACAAGGGGTGCCGCCCCACATCTAGCACCGGGCCGAAATTCCATAAAATACCGGCGGCGGCGGTTTCTTGTGCGGTAATACTCGCGGCAATCTGCGCGGTTGTGATATCTCGCGTTGCCGCTAGACCAATGTTCTGCGGCAGTAAAACAGCATCTTCAACAAAGGAGGCGCCATGCATGGAATCGGTAGCAACAAAAAGCGGAATATTGTGGCTGCTATTGGATGTATTAAGGGTATCTATCCACTGCTGCCACTGTTCAACACTGTAAGGGCTTGCCGGTGAGTTAATGAACATGCCCACATGGTAATGATTCAACGCTTTATCTAACTTTGCGGTATTAACCACCTGCCGACCGTTAGCGTCTGTTTCAAAAAAAATGTAGGCCGCCAACATGGTCATCTGCCCTACTTTTTGCTCAAGCGACAGCTCTGCCAATAATCGCTCTATGTACACCTGATCGCTAATATCACTATCGCCGTCCAACACGAAAGCCGTGGGTGCTTTGCTATAACCCGTGGTGGTACACGCCAACAACACCAACGCATAACACACACAGACAATGCCAACCTTTAGGTTTTGCAGTACTGAACTCAACCCCATAAGTACAAACCCTTTCACATCACAACGCTCTCGGTACAGATAAAAACAGACTGCTTGTATAAGGATAGAAGAATTCTCACAATCGACTGCAACCCGTGTCATTTTCTTCAGGTAATCGCACTCTAGCCAGCATGACTCAATACATCTAAAAGCAGCAGGTCTCATTATTTTCGCGGAGAGTGACACCCTCACAAGCTTACGTCGACTCAACTTCCGTATGCTTAAATCTAAGCCGCCACAAGAAGTGCCACTTAACGCAGCACAATAATGCACCTCCTTTGCAGCCCCCAATAACCACAATGCTCGCGCCACTTTCAAACGTGCAGCGTCATTTTCAAACACTTGACTGAAATATCGTCCTTATTCCCACACTGCGTGAATCAGCACACAATCGTCTTGAAACCAAACTCGAGATTGACTATTTTTTGTTCAAATGAGAAGAAGTATGCGAGAATGTCGCCCTCATCATTATTGCGTCACATCAAGAATACCTTTTTGGAATTTTGTATCTATGGATAAGCATTTTTTTGGCTCCAACTTTTTACCGTCGGCCATTTTACGCATTCAAGCTTTAAGAGCTCACCGCAGAAGCTTGGCTACAGCGCTAATAAGCACACTTCTATGTACGGCTTGTAACGACTTTGAAAACGCAACAAACACGCAAAGTAGTACTAGCGCCACAGCCACTACCGTAACCGCAACGGTGCAAGGTTTAATTGCCGCGGGCCATCCCACTTTAACCCCCGATAACGCCAAACACGTCAGCACGGCGCCCGAGGGTACTGGCTTTACATTACGCATTGAGACGAACGCCTCGGGCTTGACTGATAGCCGCTTAGCCACAGAACTTAACGGCAATGCTGCCGTACAGGGTGAAAATAGTATTGACTATCAAACCTGGCTGCAGCGCGAAGGCCCACAAGCCTTTATCCTTAATGCCAATACCGCACGCGCGACTGCACTGTTACCACAAGTTAAAATCAACACGGCACTATCGTTTGGCTGGCTAGCCGCCGATGCTCAATTTTATGTGGACGAAGCATCCACCCAAGTACAGCTATTGGGTAACGCCGCACCCTTTTCGGTAACCACACGCGCCCAAAGCGAACTCTTTTCAGAAGTCCTTTTAGAAATTGCATTAGACGCGCCGGCCACCGAAGCCACTCGCCTGTATTATCAAACCCAAAATGGAACCGCTATCGCTAATGAAGACTACCTAGCGATGAGTGGTGAAGTGGTTTTTGAGGTGGGTCAGCTAAGCAAAATAATCTCTATTCCCTTACTTAACGATCAAAACAGTGCGGCGCCCAGAAACGAAGATGACGAGTATTTTCGCGTATTGCTAAGCGGTACTCTCGCCGAGTTTACCGGCACAGTGCATGGCTATGGCGTTATTTATAACAGCACCGCGCAAGCCGAAAATAGCCCTCTCATGTCGGCCAGCACGACACTACAAAATACGCTACCAGGTACCGCAGGCGAACAACGCGCTTATCTAACACGCACCGTTGCAGGCCTCAGTTTGTCTGTAGCCAACCGCTGTACGCTAACCTTACAAGCTAATTGCACCGAGACCCCAATCCAAGAAAGTGGTGAAGGATGGGGAAATATTGCTTGGCCCACAGCCCCAACGACAGTGCAAAGCTACAGGCTAACCAACGTTACAAACGCCCCTATTGATTATGTCGTTACGTTTTTTGATGGTGACACTACACAACAAATTACCGGCACTGTGCCGGCAAACAAGAGCATTAATATTTACACTGCGAATATCAATGCCGGCACAGCTAACAGTGAAGACAATAACGAGAGCAATAACAGCTCTTCATCTAGTGCTGCCGCAATACCCACAGAGCTAAGTACCGAGCTTCAACCCAAGGGGCTAGATGCCACTGAGCTGACACTCGACTTTACCTTCGACGATAACATCGCAATTGGCAATCTCACTGCCGACCTTAATGGAACAGGCATAAATGGTAACGCAATAGAAACCGTGGCACGCCTAAACATCCCCTATTCGCAACTCATCAACGGCCTTAATATTTTGCAAGTTTCAGCGAACGATGAAGCCGGCAATACCTTAAGCCGTAACATTCAACTTTATTTTGCAAGCGACGAAATAAACACGTTTATGGGTGACGGCGATATTAATATTTTCATCGGCCAAGCGGGCACAGATACTTTTACAGGTGGTGCAGGCACCAATATTTATTTAGCGGGCAGCCTGCGAACATCGTATATCGGCGGCTCTGGTGAAAATATTTTTATACTCCAAAACGGCGTATCGGTGGACCCATTTGAATCACAAGGCGATTTTATTGATCAAATCCTCCTGCCTGGAGTCTCGATTAATTCAGTACTTATTCGCCAATATGATGAATATAGCTTTTACCTCGATAGTGAAGAACAAGGTTTTTCGGCCCCTAATTTCTTTACCGACGCGGGCGGTATTCAATCGTCAATACAACGCTTTATTTTTGCCGATGGTGAACTGAGCGCTGCCGATATTCGGCAAATAATTCATGCACCAAGCGCAGATAATGATAATTACTGGGGCTTTAATACCGACGATACCATTATCGATTTAGAAGGTAGAGATAATGCCTTTGGCGGTGATGGCAACGACACCTTAACCGTAGGCGGCCTAGCGGAAGGCGGCGCAGGCAACGATACTATTAATGCTGATGCAGCTTACGGAAATGAAGGTGACGATATCCTCACTGCCACTGGCTACGCTAATGGCGGAGCAGGTAATGACCTGATTACTGCAGCAAATACCGGTGAGGGTGGAGATGGCGACGACGAAGTTCATGCGACGTCACCTTTTGGCGATGCCGGAAATGATATTTTATACACAACTGGAACCAACGCCTTTGGTGGTGAGGGCGACGACATTATTTATGGCAACGATTTGAGTAACGACCTTTTTGGCGAACTCGGTAACGATACACTTTATGGTTATGCTGGCGACGATGGTCTTTTTGGCGGCGACGGCAATAACACACTAGACGGTGGCGACGGTGACGACGAACTATTTGCCGCCAGAGGTGATTATGACGATATTTTAATAGGCGGTAACGGCAACGATAAAATATGGGCTTACGACGGCAATAATACGATTGACGCAGGCCCTGGCGACGAAACTATTTTCATCGGTAATGGGAATAATTTCGTCGACTGCGGAGAAGGTACCCATGAAATATTCGCTAATGGAGCGGGCAACGATACCATTACCTGTGGCAGTGGCGATGACGAAATATATCTAGACCAAGGCAATGATGAATTAAGCGCTGGCGCTGGCAACGATACCGTTTACGCTAGCGGCCCTTCAAGCAATGAGGTGACCGAAGAAAATTTTCATGCCGGCAACAAAGATCTTTTACTGGAAGATGGCGATGACGAACTTTTCCTCTCCGGCGGTTTAAACTGCCACATTGAAGGCGGTGACGGAAACGATACTCTGCGTGCAAGCTGCCAACAACTTACCATAGAAGGCGGTAACGGTAGCGACTACTTACTGCTCAGCGCCCTTTTCCAGCTTTCGGTCACTGGCGGTGCGGGAGACGATGAGATTAACGTGGGTATCAACACCTCAGCACCACTATTCACGCTTGATAATGAAATCCCGTTTATTCATTATTACTGGGCACCCGGCGACGGCAACGACACCTACTTACTTTCTGGTACGCCCCCTTCATTTGGCGATGAAGAAACCACTTCTGATATCGTAATGCAACGCTTTAACAATAGTCATTTTTACTTAGGTGGTGATAGCACCCTAGAAAAAATTACGTTCTCGCAAAGTGATTATTCCTCGCTATTAATGCATTACAACAACGCAACAACAGGCGCAACGGAAACACTCACTTTTAACTATTGGTTTGATTCACAGACAGGACAAGTCTTCGGCGATAGATTTTCTGATTTTCAGCTTTCCGATAATTCAACGATCAACACCGGTACGCTTAATCAGTATTTTAATCGCTTTTATCACCGCGATTTTGATAGCACAATTAATAGCACGGGCTTAAACGCATCAGGCACACCGATGGCGACAGATCAACTCGTTGTTAGCGAACTGAGTCTTTTGGTGGATAACCAAAACTACACAATCAAACGAGAACATCAGTTTATAACTCCAGATTGGACACTCGAATTTTGGTTACTACCGCCTGCCACTATGCCGACGGTTACACCCATATTACAATGGGGCGAGATGCCAGAAGGCGAAGATGGTTTTGGCTTGGCACTGCACAATAATGGTGAGAGTCATGAATGGCGCTTACAAATAGGTAACGAGAACAGCGTGAGCGTTTACGATGCCAGCGCCCTTGATAGCCCCGTACACATTGCCATTTCGCTGGAAAATCAGCAGCTACAGCTTTTCGTTAATGGGCAGCCCTCAAACACTACTCTAGCCACCGTGTTCAGCACTGAAACTACCGCACCCTTAAACTTCGGGTATTTTGATACCAGCAATGCCGAAACAGCCGCTTGGTATTTGGACGAGTTATTGATTACACAAGAAACCGCCAAATACAGTGCGCCTTTTATACCCGACAAAAGCCCTACCGTTTTGAGATTTACCCCTTAAAGCGATCGACCTATGCGCTGAAACCTGCCCGACAAAGAGCGATAATAAATCAATTCACAAAATGATTAATCATCGCTCTTAATCGGGCAGGCTTTATGGGTTTTCGAAGAGAGCTGAAACCCAAGTCTTTGATTCTATCCCAAGCAAGTTCGGATTCTGTGCCGGATATGATAAAAGCAGGAAGTTCACATTGAAAAATTGCGCGCGCGGCCGCAATAGCTTGGTCGCCCGTAATGTGATCGGCTAGTTCATAATCAGAAATAATTAAAAAAGGGAGTTTTCCACCCTCACTGTAAAACGTGCGCAAGCTATCTATATCAGAGAAATCATCAACGCTAAAACCCCAACCTTCCAGCGTCAGCTTTAATGCATCACGAACAACTTCGTTGTCATCAATCAATAAGATATGCGATGCCGCTTCATCCTGCATGCTATCGAATGTGGCTTTTTTCAGCGCCGACTGCCTACGTTCAAAACGCTGATCACTGACATCACGGGCAAGATTTTTATTCACGACCGTATTCGGTGCTAAAGGTACAATCAAACGAAACACAGTGCCTCGCCCAACAACAGATTGCACACTTAAGTCATAACCCAAACTATCGACAAACTGCTTAACAATAGCCAGCCCAAGGCCGAACCCGCCTTTTTCCGTACGATCCTCGTCACTCACCTGTACATACTTACTGAAAATTGAGTCTTGCTTTTGTGCGGGTATCCCGCGCCCTGTATCCCAGACTTCAATAACTAACGTTTCACCACGCCGGCGGCAGCCCAATAGCACGCCACCTTTATCCGTGTAACGAATAGCATTGCTTAACAAATTTCGAATGATACGTTCTAGCAAAGCACCATGCGCGAGCACTTTATAGTCAGGCGTATAAAAACGTAGCTTTAAATGTTTTTGAGCCGCAATTGCCTCGAACTCTAAATACACTTTCGACAATAAATTTTTAATGGATGTGGGTTGTGTAGCGGCTTTAGCGGCATCGAATTCGTAACGCGAAACATCTAATATTTCGGTAAATAAATGATTGAGGTTGAGCATAGCTTGTTTCAGCTTATCGAGAATATTGTGTTGCTCTGCGTCATTTACTTTATGACTTAGGGTATCCACAAAAATAGCCATGGCTTGCAAAGGTTGCCGCAGATCGTGCGCGGCACTGCCAAATTGATCTTTAACGTGAGCGTTACGCAACTCCAGCGAGGCTGCAGTGGCTTCGGCTTCGGCACTTTTTTCGACTAAACCGCGATAAAGTAACTCTAAATCGTGATTATGGTTTTCGACAATTTTTAGCATGTCGTTAAAGGAATGCACCAACAAGCCTACCTCATCACGGCCCTTGGCTTTAGCGCGTAAACTTAAATCATTACTTTTACGGACCTCGTCCATAACTGCCGATAAACCCACAATAGGTTGTACAACAGCACGCAACAACCGGCGCGTAATTAAATAAGCGACAAACAAAGCTGCAAGGGTGACATAAAAACTAATGGAAACCCACTTACGTGTACGCTCGGAAATTGGCGATAAATCCGAGCCAACCAGGACAAAACCCAAAGGCTTGCCTTTTCGAACAATAGGCTCGACAACTTCTAGTAATTGAGCATTACGGTTAGCAAGGTCACCGTTGGGGTAATCGTAATCCAAAACTGAAGGGCACCCGCTAAAAGGCGAATATTGTCGTAAGTATTCGGCAAACAACTGTTGCTGAACATCATAGATACAAGCGTGCTGCACCGTTGAACGCAACTCAAGTGCAGAAACATTCTCGACTGCGTTTGTTCGATCGCCAAAAGCAACGGCAACCGCACTGCGCACGGCGGTAATACGCGCAAGCACCCGCATTTCTTCAACTAAATCACGTTTAACGTTATCTCGATCAAAAGAGATAAAATTAGCGACCGTAACAATAATTGCACTAACAATACCAATCACCACGATAATCGAAAGCTTGCGCTGTATCGGTAAGTCTTGATACCGAGAAAAAGCCTTCATTAACGTGCGGCCTCCGTATTACGTTTAATAATACGGGCTAATGCCAACAAATCTGAATCTAAAAACAAGCCATTAATCAGTGCGTTTTCAATATTTACGTCGAACTGAACACGGTCTTGTGTACGTAAAATATTAACAATGCCGCCTTTATCAGCAAAACCGTTACGCTCCCCAATACTTAAAACATAGATGTAACGTATCTGCTTCCAGAATGTGGGCAGCCTAACGCGCTCATCCTCACCCACATAAAGAATATGACACCCAGCACGAATATCATCCATATTATCGGCTTTAGAAACATCGAGAATGCGATTACCAATCAGTGATCCATTAAAGGTATATAAGTAAGGCGCAAAGAAAACACGACCAAACAAACACACTTTAATGGGCGATTCTGGCTTATCAAAGGCATCATCTGGCCACTCAACAAAGTTGGCGAAGTTATACACAAACTGAGCGCGAACTTGTTTTTCAGCTTCGCTTTTAGGCGCGGAAAAACAATGTGAAGAATAAAAAAATACTCCTCCCATTAATACTAATAATGCTTTACACAAATATTGTATAGAAAATCGCATAATTATATCTCGGAAGATGGTGGCAACTCACCACCGACTAGCCAATGGGATAAAAATGCCTTTAATGCAGCATCTATACGACAACGCTTAGCATTATGCTCATCAAATTCTTGGCAACTATTACCAAATACTGCCTCGAATTGATACTCCACATTATCAGCCACCACTTGAAGCTCATCTTCGATCACTATACTGTCGCCAGCATCCGTCATATCACCCAATACTTCTTCGATCTCATAAGGTAGAGGGGGTTTTTCTGTCACGATCGTTAGGGTTCTATTCTCTTGAATTTGCTGCCACGGCTCTGCTGTAACGACTTCACCGTTAAGGATCACTCTACCGGTCATTGCGTCACCGGCTAGGGTGTAAGCCTCTATTTGTACACCCTCGGCTTGCACAATATTGCGCAGCGCGCCTTGCGCTGTAGCAATAGGCCATGCGTTTAATTCGATATCGCTACCTATTGTTTGCAACTCTACGGTGCTACTGCCATTTCCCAATACAATTTGTCGCTCAGTGGCGGTATCGTCCAGTAAGCTTAAAGTAATGCCGTTTTGAACACCCTCATCCACACTGTCTAGACCACCAACGTTATAGCTCGATAGTATTTTTACATTACCTAATTGGCCTACGAAAATATCGCCATTTTCGACAGCCAAATCAATGATGCCATTACGCTCACTATCCTGCGAAAGATCGCTCGCGGTAATATTGCTTTCTATATTCAAATCGCCATCATTTAATAAAACCGTAAAGTTACCATCACTAATATTAACGGCTTGATTATCGTTATTTAAATCCTGCAGAGTTAAAGCGTTATCACTGATAATCGTTAAACCCGCTTGCCCGGCTAATACAGTATCTACAACGCCACCACTTAACTGCCACGCATATTCGCCCTGCGCATTGGTTAAATTCACAAGTAATTCTGGCGCTAAAAAGCTAAACGTTTTATCGCCATCTGCAATATCCGCCGCGTTAATACTTAAACGTGAACTTGCGCCAATACCGTTTACAGGCAGTTGTAATACACCACTAGTCGTTAACTCTACCTGAGTCGCATTGGCCGCCTGCCAATTACTGAGTAATAAATTTCCGGTATTGTTTATAGACAAGGAATTGTCGGCAGCAAACGTGAGATCAAGGGTGTCCAGCTCGCTTGTGAGCGCCAAGGACTGATCACCATTTAATACCAGTATTGCACTTTCACCCGTCAAACCTACTGCCCCGCCACTTGCTGAAACAAGATTATTCGCCTGTAGCGATAATGCCGTTGCCGTTAGGCCTGTATCGGGTAAGGTCACGGTTCCCGAGGTTTGAATATCAAACAACCCGTTAACGGCAGCAGTACTGGTTAATAGTTGTATATCATCAAGGGAATTAAGGGTTAAATCATTAGCGGTAGATAAGCCAGAAATAACGGTGTTGTTTTGCAGTGCCACACTCAGTGCGTTGGTACCGCTGGCGGTGAGATTAAGATTGCTAGCGTCAATCTGCAAGGCGTTATTCTGAATACTGTTAGTAACATTTAGCGTAAAGGCACCTGCCTGCCATTGGGTAGTGCCCACACCAGAGCCATTAACGACAGTGTTTGCATTAACCGTAAGGTTGCCCACAAGATTAAGGCCACTATCCGCAATAGCCAGGATATCAGTTACCGCCAATGATAAATCGCCAACTACCACGGGATTACTTTGAAGAAAGTTTAAATTCCCATCAACATCGATATTCACATCGCCACCAACATTTAGGCTGTTAATACTTAAGTCGCCCGTTTGCTGTAATGTAATAGCGCTGCCAGTAGCATTCGATAAATCGAGCTGCGAAAAAGTGGTATTAAGGGTAATAGGCTGTAGCTGATTACGTAATGTTAGCGCTGTAGTATTCGCCGACACAATTACATTTTGATCGCTGTCTTGCAGGGATGCAACATCGAACACCCAATCGCCGAGGGTATTTAACCCGGCATCAGCGATCTGTAATGTACCCGTGCCCACAGTTTGCACGCTTAAAGTTCCCGGCACAGAAATAGCTTCCGTTAATCGTATATTTCCGTTTGCATTAATTGATGCACTTCCGCCCACAGCTAATGCATCTATCTGAATGCCGTTCAGTGCATTCACTGTAAGCGTATCCGTCGATGTTTGGGCATCGAAAGCCAGCTGATTAAAAACACTGTTAAACGTTAAGTTACCGGCCATTGCAGTAAGCGTAATATCAGCGTCAGTAGCGCTTAGCACTAACCTACGGTCGCTATCAATAAAATCCATTGCCGCTAAGGTTAAATTGCCCGGAGATGTCCAGCCGGCATCGGGAATAATAAGGCTACCCCCAGGCACGGAAAAAACACTGTTCCCGGTAATATTAGGGAGTGAATCCAGTAAGGTTAAGTCGCCGGTGGCCAGTGTGATATTGATATTATCAATAGCCGCTATTGTTAGCGCCAACGCACCATCGTTAACAACAAAAGCATCGCCAGCCCCTAAAGTTAGCGCATTGGTACTTATTTCAAGTGCATCAGCAACCGAGCCCGCATCAGTTCCCGCTGAAAGGCTAACAATGGATGCCGCAATATTTAATACTGCATCGTTAGCATCCGTAATATTACCGCCCGCGGTTATCGCTGCCGAAGCCCCTGCCACCGAACCTAAATTTAAATCTCCACCGGCATTGAGTATTAAATCGCCCGCACCCGCATTAACCATCGATAACTGTTGAATACTGCCTTCTGCCAATAATGACAACTGCGTGGCATTGTCCACGGTGCCCGTAAGGTCTGAAATATTGGCATTAAGCCATAAAGTGTTACCCGAATTTAATGTTAAAGCTGCTGAATTTCCATCTAGTTCAATGGCATTAACAACAGTTAAATCGAAACCCGGTGTTGTTTCGACAATGGTCGAGCCTGTAGTGGCAGCATAATGAGTAAGAGATAAATCTGCCGCGTTGGTTAAGGTTACGGTATTGGCCCCAGTATTACGCAAATCTAAAAATTGTGTATTGGTATTGAGCGCAACATCCCCCCCCACAAAACCACTATTAAGCAGCAATGTATTAGCGTTAAGGGCGACTTCGCGCAAACCATTTTGCTGAAAAATATCGCTGCCATTAAGAGTCATTGTTCCGGTTACGCTTAGCGCACCAACGGGCATGCGAATAAAGCCGCTGGTATTTACCGTAAAATCGGTAGCATTCAAAATCACCGAATCACGAATAGCCAAACCATTCGCTGCATTAATTGTCACGTTACCCGGAGCTTCTATGCGCTCGGCGGCAAAACTCGCTATATCACTTAATTCAATATTCCCGGTGGCAGAAATAACATCGAAGGTATTGGTTCCCGATTCCAGTCCAGCAATATCGCCCATCGAACGTAAAAAGAAACCGCCATTGGGCGCATTTAAATCGATGCGACTATCACCGCCATCTAAAATTTGACCATTAAGTACGGAAACTGTAATGGCGTTATTTACCATGGCTTGTGTATTCAACCCGGTTATAGTCGCATCACCACTCAATACTTGAACATCAAATAACCCTAAGCCAGAACTTAAAACTGAACCATCCAACATCAATAAATCGGTACCGGCAACCAAGTTAATATCAAGGTCATGATCAGAGCCGCCAGTCTCGTCAGCCATGCGGCCGTTAATCACCATTTCATTACCAGAGGTGAGACTCAGCGTTGACGCAAGTGTGCCATCTAAGTCATTGCTCGCATCGCCAACATACGTCAGGCTGCCAGTGGCACTAATGGACATTGCCATATTACTGCCTAGTGCTAGGCGGTTAAGTGAAAGGTCGCCCGTATTATTCAACACGACATCGCCAGCCACAGTATTGTGAATACCTAACTGGCTGGTTTCTAAAGCAACGCTTTCAATACCATTCACGGCTTGTAAAAAAATACCGCCCTCGGTCGCATGCAAACCGTTAGCTGCATTACCATCATCCAATATCTGGCCTGCGGTCGCAGTAATGCTAATCGCATTGTCGGTCGTATTGGTACTTGTAATATCCGCTAACGTGACATTATTACCGGCAATTAAAGTTGTCTGAAATGAACCTGAATTGAACAGACTATCCTGCGCCATAACAATATCGTTACCGGCATTGATATTAATATCACCACCGCCCACAATCAGAGCATCGCCTAGCAACGAAAAATCATTAACCGCTATGGCATTAACACTGCCGCCTCTAAAAGCCACTGCAGCGCCGGCTTCAAAAGTAATCGAGCCGCCGGCGTTCATCTCAAGATTGAGGCTCCAATTACCATTATTGGTATGGGTAAAACCTGCACCGTCTCGAAATACAATATCGTTATCGGCACGCAGGCTCATAACTCTGCCCGCCGGTATTCCAATAAAATCAATCATGGCATCAAAGGTAATATTGCCTGTACCCGGCGCACCGGAAGCGGTATCGAGGTAGACATTTCCAAAGTTAACTAAGGTATCTTGTAAAGAAAGATTGTTAATTGTTGACGTTGCCTGCTCGGGAAGATCCAAGGTGAAAATGTAATCATCCCCGTTCAACACAAAATCGCCATTAGTATTAGCGGGGCCCTCTTGAACAGTAATATCGGTCGGGTCGATATACCATAAACCCCCTTTACCGTTGTTCGCGCCAATATCCACAGGGCTTTCTACCGCAACCACATTGCGGCCCGATACTTCGACAAAACCGCCATCACCGGCAATAGTGCCCCCGCGGGCTGATATTTCACTACCTTCGCGATACCATGTTGCATTATCGGCATACACGATCATTTCGCCGCCATTGCCCTGCGTGCCAGCGTCAATATGCGACTCACTATCGGTGTGCAAAACAATGGTGTCTTTCGCGTGAATATTCGCAAAACCCCCATCGCCAATATTGGCACCACTGGCATTCAGTTCACCCGTTTGAGCATAGCGGTGCGCTTCAATATTAACAGTGCCGCCATCGCCATTATTCGCACGGGCATCTAAACGGCCGGTATTAATCACATCACTACTGGCCGCCAGCAATTCGATACTGCCGCCCTCACCCGTTACGCTCACGGCGCGTACTAGGCCGTGATTATTAATCGCACCTTCATAAATATCGCGACCTTCTTGGCCGTCCAATACCAACGCTACACGGCTGGCACTCAACGAACCTTCGTTCACAACACCCCCACTCAACTGCGGGTCTTCCACCAATATAGGAATCTCGCTACCGGCTGAGTGCAGAAAAACGCTATTACCACTGCGCAGCATAATCTCGCCGGCCGGCACTTGAATATCGCCACTATTAAGTACATCGGTCGCCATCAATACCACGCGGTTGCTGGCGTTAATGTGGCCTTTATTGACTACGGAAGCGCCGCTAGAACCTTCAAAATTTTCGTGCCGATTAATGAAACTTTGATTATCAATATCCAGCGTTGTGGCAACAAGGCCACCCACATTTACCTGAGCACCCTCGCCAAATAAAACACCGTTGGGATTGATTAAATAAACGTGACCATTGGCATTAATGGCACCATGAATTTCAGATAACTCGGAGCCCAGCACACGATTAAGTGCCACTGAATCACTATTAGGCTGAATGTAATTCACCGTTTCGTTGGCATCCACGCTGAAGCTATCAAAGTCCAGCACCACACGCTGCGAATCCTGATGAATATTCATGCTATCGCCGGCATCTTGAATACTGGCATCGCCCACGGTTACTTTACCGCCTTGTGGTAATGCGTAAGCACTATTCGACAAGGCCGCCAATACCGCTATATAAAGCCGGCGGCGAAATTTAATACCAGCGGATTTCGAACAAAACCTGTCCATCGCCCTCTACCTCTTTACCGTTCAGTTCCCCATTAAGGGCGCTAGACGCAGTCACTTGAGCCGTGAAATGACGCCCCCAGTCGAAACGTAAACCCAGGCCAGCACTCGCATAGTGCGCATCTGTCTCGAGGCCATCGCTTAAGCCTTCTTTTTTACCCGCGGCCCAATCACCGATAAGAAAGGGTTCAATGCGCCACCGTTGATTTTCCGAGAAATGTAATAGCGACGCAAAGCGCCATTCAAATGAAGCCAGCACCGCATTATCGGCATTAAAGCCCCCTGCCGCGTAACCGCGCACACCGTCGGCACCGGTTAACGAGAACCCTTCAACACTCGGAAGCCCAACATCACTCACTTGGGCGCGCACATTAAGCTGTGCAATATTACGGGCATGCCCACTCGCCATACCTTTTAACCAGAAGGTACTTAAATTCATTTTATTAAATTCACCGTCAGGCACACCTTCAACGACATATTCACCATGACTAAGATCGACAACCCAGCTCATTAAGGCACTGCTTTTTTGCCACTGTTTGTCTTTAAACCACTGTAAAGACAGCCCCTGACTCAACTCCTGTTGCACACTGTCACTGCCTTCAGCATTCAGCATATTGCGCGTTTGATACAAACCCACACGCATCCGAGAGCGATGTTTAGCATGGTAGCCAAAGTGTTTTGTAAAGCCCGTGCGCACGGTACTTGCGTCCCCCGTCAAACCCAGTGCGGCAAAGCGTGCCCCCACTTCAAACTGGTTATTGCTCGCGCTGATATCCCACCCATAACGCAAGCCAGCAAACGGCAAACTGTACGACAGACTCCCGTAGGTATTCGGCACGTCATCCACCGAACGCAATACCGCTAACGATAATCGGTCGTGGTGGCCTGTTAACTGAAATTCAGAATACTGTGCAATTAAACGCTGCTTGCCACTGCTCTCACTACCATAGTTATCGGCCTTTAATGAAAATGTGCGCTGGCGAGCCTTATCCACTTTTAGGTTTAGCCGCGCTTCTCCTGTTTTAGCCCCGCGCGAATAAAAAGCAAAAACCTCAAAACCACCCTGCATTTTTAACGCCTGCACCCTATCTTCTATGGCTGGGGCATAAAGAACACCCCCCACAAGATCTTTAAATACACGACTAAAACGCGCATCGGCCAACGCAGTATTATTAATGACATGCACAGAGCTCAGTACGCCTTTTTGTAAGTTCAAGGCTACAAAGCCATCTTCGATTTTTTGTGGCGGTAAAAAAACAGAGTGAAAAACGTAACCCTTATTGCGTACGTACAGCGTTAAGGCATCTGCAACCTGGTGTAATTCATCCACCGACATTGTCTCACCGAAACGGGCACGCTCTAACTCCAACTGTTTTAACAATGGTTCACGAGGGAGTTTTGCGGACACTTCACTATCCACTTCAACTAATGTCAGCACGCTAACCTTCAGGCGTGCATCACCCAGTTGATCGGTCACTTGCCCCCAAACAGGAAAGCTTAATAACCACAGTAAAATGGCTGAAAAAATAGGGGTATAAATCCGTTTCACCTCAATCAATAAAATGTGTTTATAAAAGTATCATCACTCGTAGAGCAAGATCGGCGACGATAAAAAACGTAACTATTCAGGTGCCGTCGAAATAATGCCACCCAAAAGGCGAATTGATTATTTTCTGGGCATTCAAGCGTCAGGAACGCTTGCATAGCGCCCAGCCCCAGCAAGGATGCGTGGGGGTAGACTTTGCAGGAGCACAAAGTCGTAGATGGCTTGAGCGGCCCAGTAAATGATCAGTTTGCCGGCCTATTTGTGCATGGCTAAATAGTTACAAAAAAAACAAAGGATATAATAAAAAGTGTGACTAGTTTTTGACAAAATAATTACGCCCGACCAACAATCCCGTTAGCGTCATTATTCCGTCAACAAATGAACGACTATTAATCCATTTACAATAAAAAACACGTACTTCAAATGATAGCTTAGCCCCACCAAACTGCTATTGCAGTCATATCATATTGCACCGAATACTCTAGACTGACGCGGGGTTTAGGGCTCTGACAAATAACTATTAATAGATTAATAGGGTATAAAGAATGCTACAGTATACACTTCATGAACCTCCCGTCAGCGCAGTGCCTGCAGTAGTTGCCAACAGGCAAAGCATCAGCCATTCTTAGTGGGTAGGATTTCACCAAACACAGAATAACCGAAGATGAGGCCATATTCCGTTGAGCATTAAAGTACTCATTGTTGATGACCATGGACTTTTCCGCCAAGGCTTAGAAATGCTACTGGTTACACAGCTGGCTTGCGATGCCGTATTGCAGGCTGCAACCGGTCAAGAAGCACTGGATATTCAATCGCAAGATCCTGAGATCGACCTCGTTTTATTGGATTATAATCTAGGCGCCGACCACGGCTTGGATATATTACAGAAACTCAAAAAGTTCGACCCGGCACTGCCCGTTGCGATGGTCTCTGGACGCGATGAACCCCAAGTTATTTTGAGTGCACTGGGCAGCGGCGCCAGTGGTTTTATTCCTAAAAGCTTAGCCCCTGAAGATATTGTTTTTGCCATTCAGCAGGTTATTGATGGTGGTATTTATGTACCCTCTACCCTGCTGGAAACCAACCCCAAAACAACCCCAACAGAAGACAACCAGTCGATCCAAAAACAGCTGCAGCACTTAGCTGATATTGCGCGGCGTGTTATCCGCGAAAAGAATCTCGATGTCTGCGACCAAGCTGATGTTGAAAACGAAATGACATCCACACTGAATCGACTAGTTCGCGAGCTACAAGAGGACCGTAATTATCTAGAATTACTGGCCTTTAAAGATGACCTTACCGGCGTGGCCAACCGCCGCCTATTCGATGAACGCCTAGAGCAAGCTTTGCGCAATAGCCGGCGCAATTGCACCTTCATTTCGCTGGTCTACCTCGACTTAGATCACTTCAAAGCAATTAACGATACCCTAGGGCACCCTGCGGGCGATGTTTTGTTGAAAAAAATCGCTCAACGTTTAGTTGAATCTGTACGCGAAGTGGATACGGTCTCACGCTTAGGTGGCGACGAGTTTACGGTTATTCTCGTAGATGTAGACTCCATCGATGGACTTGAAGCTCAGCTCACTCGTTTGCGCGATACCATCAAACAAGTCATAACGCTCGAAAGTGGCAAGCAATGTACGCCGTCGGCCAGTATTGGTGCCGCCTTAAGCGACGGAGAAGAAACCGCTGAAGCTCTAATGAAGCGTGCAGACACCTGCCTTTATGAAGTCAAAGAAAACGGCCGCGATCATTTCCGAATATCCCCCTTGAATTAGTAGCAAAACCATCTCGCTACATCTATGCGGCCGCCTTGGCCGCGCGCTTCACTTCTAACATCCACAACAACATCGCCGATAGTTTTTATCCGCACGATTGCGTAACATGCCACCTTGAATAAGGGTTGCAGCCACAAGGACGCGCCCTAGCTACCCAACACTTTATGAGGTGTCTTTTGCCAGAGCTCAGCGTGCAATCCAACATTACCCAACCCCAAACAAACGCCACCCCGCTAGCGCCCAAAGGCAGTGGCGCTTGGAAAGTCGCCGTGATTGGTAACTTCAGCGGCCTACACCCTAGCGGCAAACAAGCCTCACTGCTAAAGCGCAAACACCATCGCATCACCAAAGATAACTTTGAAGAAGTCTTTGAACGATTAAGCGTACAACTGAAACTCGCCATTTGCGATAACACCATTCGCTTTGACGACATTGACGACTTAAACCCCGATTATCTTTATCAAAACGTTGCAGCCTTTAGCCAATACCGCGACCTCATCGAAAAACTACACTCTAAAACACACTTCCAAAACGCCGTTGCGCAACTGCAGGCTCGCGGTTTAATCGAGCAAACAGAAATAGCCGCAAAAGCCCGCGATGTTCTGCCTGAGAATTTATTAGACTCGGTGCTCAGCAGTGCAAAACAACAAAGTGACACTGGGTTTTCGGTAGAAGCACTAATTCGCCAAACCATTGCCCCCCACATTGAAACGCAATTAGATCCACGCGCCGAAGAATATATTGCTGCTGTAGAAGCCGCCGCCAGCGATTTATTGCGCAGTATTAAGCACGCTAGTGAATTTAAAGAATTAGAAGCCAGCTGGCGCTGTGTCGATTTAATTAACCGCAAACTTGATACCGACCGTGCCTGCCACCTGCATATAGTTGATGCAAACTTGCAAGCGATCCAACACGATGTAGACACGCATACAAACAGCATCGAAGCCTCTGAACTTTACCGCAATTTAATTGCAGACAAAGCCGTCGCCGGCAATAAACCTTACGATGCCATATTAGTCGATATTAATATGGCAGAAGCCAACGCCGAACTTCTACAGTTTTTCGCCCGCTTTGCACAGGCAGCCAATGTTCGCCTATTGACCGGCGCTACCATTAGCACCTCAGGTTATAGCAGCGTTGAAGCTTTACTGGACGATCAAGCCGCCAAGCCTCAAAGCGACGCTTGGCAACAAGTACGCACTACCGCCGGCGCCCAAAACCTATTTGCCTGCGCCCCGCAATTTATGATTCGCCTACCCTACGGCGCCAAAACTAGCCCAATCGATAGCCTTCGCTTTGAAGAACTACCCGACAATAACGCCAAAAAATCTTTTTACCTGTGGGCCAACAGCGCTTACTTAGTATTAATGACTTTGGTTAACGGCAATAACAGTATCGATGGCCTTCCCTTCCACGTTACTTACGATAGCGACGGAGACGAACTACTGGTCCCCGCCACCGGCGCCTATCTACCCGCAAAAGCTGTAGAAAAACTGGAAAATACGGGACTCACCGTTGTGCAATCGGTAAAACATAGTGATGCGGTATTAATCCAACGCTGGGTGAGTTTTTCCCACTAAATTCAATTGGTTTTTTTAACTATTCAGCCATAGAGAGTTAGCTCACCTCCTGCAGAACCGGAGGTGAGTTAGATGACACCCTAAAAGAGTTAAAGTAAGCGCCCGAGAAGCCATAAAAACGGTAGCACCGCTATCGCGGAAAAAGTGTATTTTTAGAGGTGGCCTTAGCCCACACACAAATTATTTCATGGGCCGCCCAAACCATCCTTAGACAACATCCAGATGCACCACATATCCGAATAGCGTTCAGAAAAAATTCGTTTTTTGAGGAAATGCGTTTTTCCGAGCCTACCTAAACAGTTGCGAATATTTACACCCAGAACACTCGATGCATACCTTGATGGAGCGCAAGGCATGCATTCCCCCCCCTTATTTCATTTTCACACCATAAAGATCAAATCTTTTCTCATTATCGAAATAGTCTCGCCTTTACTGCTTACGAGCAACACTTCGGCCGGCTGAATATTCTTATCGAGTTCATAAAAATTAATAGGTAATTTCTCTACAAAAAGCCAATTCGAAATCAACCTCTACTTTATTGCATCGCGACTATTTCCCAAGAGCGGCGATAGGGACATATTTTTTGGACAGCATGACCACTCGCCCCCGAACACACGTCGATTCAAAAAGCCTCCCCCACATTCAAAACAAAAAATATCAAACAAAAAAACAGCCTACAACACATAAAAAAATTATTATTTTCAGAATATCAATAGGAAAAATAATAAAAAATAACATTCTAAAACAAGACATCCCAAATGAGCAAAATGGATACAACACTTGATCGAAATGCTCATTGCCTACTCCCACCCTCTCCAATATAAGCAAAAACACACAATCGCATCACATAGAAACTATTTTTATTAACGAAAAAATTAGTGCTACTATCCGCCCGAAAAAAATAATCTAAAAATAAAACATAACGGCCAACACATAATCAGTGTAGCGCCCACTTATTAATCACCAGCATAATTATCAAACTATAACAAAGGAATATATAAAATGAAAAAGTTGTATGCTGCGATACTGGCGTCGTTAACGCCTGTAATTTCGCAGGCAGAAATAGTCGACTATATGCATTTCCAAATAGACACCGAGACACGGGCGATTTCCCCACTACTGCTAACGGGTAAAATTAGTAACGAAGGCAGTTTGTATCTTACAAAGATTTCAAAAACCACCAAACAAGCGGACCTAAGTGAGTCACTAGAGCTTGTGCAAATAGTGGCGCCCGGCATTTATCTAGCCAAAGGTGATTTTGGGGAGATTCACGGCGATGCCTTTGAATGGGCTGTAAAATACTTACCTGAGATGAAACTAACAGAGCGCCTACAAAAATCAGTTTCGAGAAAAATTATCGCCGATATTGGCCCGCGCGACGCTTACATTGTGGTAATGGCTAACGCAAAAAAAAACACTAAAGAACAGTTTAAACAGTTTTTAATCGCACACGAAATTAAAGCCAACATCAATATTCACTCGAAAAGTTCGAGTATACTTTTGGAGTTGAATACTGGAGAATTAACCACAGTTCTAAGTTCAGACCTAGTTATTAATGTAAGCGAATCATCTCTCGATAACGTTAGCGAAACACTGACTATAGACTCCGTAATTAGCCGAGCAGCCCATGGCACTACGCCACTTTCTTCGTTTGACGAATCCTGTAACAGCGTAGGTCATTACACTGGCCAAGGCGTTAACATAGCAGTATGGGACTCCGGTTTTCGCGAATCTCACATGGCATTCCAAAACGATGACGGCACTGATAATTTTGTAATGCAGCGCCAACAAACAATCGCAAGAAGCAGCTATGAAGGTATATCCCTCAGTAAAAGCCAACTCGGCAACGGTGGTGATTTTAACGCCTTGGGCCACGGCACGGTGGTTTTTAGTGTTATAGGCAGTGACGGTATTAGCGCTTCATCTTCAGATATACATCGATGTACCACCGGCCCAACACCCAATGCCAACTTTCTGCTCGGTGAGTGGCATAAACTCGGCGACTTAGTTGCAGGGAGGCTTAGCTGGAGCGTAGGGGAAACATCCTTGAGCGACGCGGTTGCTGAATTAGCAGGTCCATTACGCACCCCAATACAAGTTGGCAGTAAAAATTTCTCCATCCCTCATTATGAAATATTAACGCGAACCGTTGACGGTATAGAACAAACCTACACAGGCGATGCTATAGCGGACTCTAATCGTTACAATAGTATCGCACGTGAAGTCGATGAAATTGTTCGAGCCAATGATATTTTAATGGTGACGCCAACGGGAAATAGAGGAGGCAGTGATCCAGACGATGGCCGGAGCACAATGCAGCCTGCCTACGCTAAAAATGGAGTTGCTGTAGGAAGTATTCACTTTAACCGCTCCACCGATAAGAGTGATCACACTTGGGGCTTCGGACCAACCAACACGCTAAGCTCTGTTAAAATGATTACTCCCGATAATCGTGTAAAACCCGACCTTATTGCTGAGCATTGTTACAACACGGCAGTAGCTTCCTCAGACACCAGTATTAATCTTGCCAGTCAAGCTGTGTGCGGAGTAAGTTTAGCCGCCCCCTACGTTGCTGGGCAGTTCGGCATTCTTTACCAGATGTGGGCCGAAGGTGCCATTCATGGTAATGATGACGGTGAAGGTGGATCGCTAGCGGTAGGCGAAGTTGCCGAAGCCTTTTCTAACAGGCCAACTACCTCTATGGCGAAAGCCATTATGATCAATACGGCAGAGCGCTACCCGCTAACCCAGTTCGAACAAAACACTCAAGGTTGGGGTGTTGCAAACGTAGAAAATATTACCATGGCCCAAAACGCTGTTCGCAGTAATGTTTCTGCTTACCCTTTCGCAAAAGAATTGCCGCTGGTTCACGACGCCCTCCTCGGTGGATCGCGGTCGCTGCCTCACGGTGATCGCTACGATCAAGCCAACGCAGGCATTAATCACGCGACGCAAGGAGCTTATTACATTGACGTAAAGCCCGGCACACTAGAGCTTAACGTAACAATGGCGTGGATAGATCGACCCGCTGTCACCAACGCACAGAATGCACTTGTCTTAGACTTCAACCTTTACGCTTATCGCTATGTAGATGGAAGTGTTACGCACCAGTATGCCGGTAACAATTTTGGCAATGACTATTACAGCCTACTGGGCACAAGTGGTGTCGAGCGAGACAATCGCAACAATATCGAAAATATTTTTATAAAAAACCCTGTACCCGGGTTATACAAACTATTTATTGATCCGCGCAATATAGGTTTGGACTCAGAAAACGCTTCACTTGTCGCAACTTGTGACGGAGGCTCCTGCGCTGAAATTATTCTTGCTAGTACCTACAACCCCTTCTTAAAGGTGAGCGGCCAGCGCCCTTGGCGTCACATGTTCGGTTACAAAGGAACGCCATCATTAGGCACTGGGCCTTCGGCAGGCCCGGCCGGACAAATGGATCACCAAGGTAATTCTAACTATTTTTATTTTGAAGCCTCCAACTATTCAGGTATGGGTTCCGACTTCACCCAAACCTACGACGATGCCATACTTGAATTTAATGAAGGCTATATTAACCCCAAGAAATGGATATTGGATTTCGACATGCACAAATGGGGCGGCAACCAAGGTGTTCTGTATGTGGAGTACTACTACCCTGACAGGGATAGCTGGGTACCCATTTGGCACAATGTCAGCGCAGCCAATAAAAATGAATGGCAGCACGTAAGTCTTAACTTGGCGGGCTGGGCGAGCCACCATGCTGATAACAGCCAAAACGGTAAAACTAAATACCGTATTCGGTATGATCACCAAAATGGCTGGAAAGGCGATATCGCCATTGGCAATATTGTCTTAAACCCAAACTATAATTACATTAATTAAACTAAGGGACGAGGCAATAATAGTTTATCCAATTAGGCGAAGAGATCGACTTTCTTATCGAGGCGCTTAAAGGGGCGCATGCCGGGGCATGTAACGCTTTGAGCAACGAAGGTAGGGGAGTCGATATCAAGTATTAGTGGATGAAATATTGTTTCCTCGTCCCTAACTTACTCACAATGCGGTTGGAGATGAAGCTCCAACCGCATCAACTGAAAATTTAAAAGGCGCAATTGCTTAATGGCTTTGCGCTTTTTTTGTGCCCGCCAACTCAATCCAAGAATCATAATGATAATGATTTAGATAACATAGCTCCACCACTGTTAAGGCACTGAGTTATACGACACCCAAACAGAAACTACATAGATAGAGTAAAGCTTAATAAAATTTTAGCGTTTAGCACGAATGTGGGTGACCCGTGTATTTTAGCCCGCAACCCCAAAGCGAGGACACATCACTGCACAATGAAGGCATGCGGATGAAAACTTCTTGCTTAGGCGCTGTAACCATGATTTTTAAACACAAGGATTCCACTCTGCTCACAACTACCCCCTAAAATGCTATCCAGTGGGATTGTTGCAGCACTTGCAGTAAACTCATGCCTTATTACACAAGGTCATGAATCATCATGCACAGCCCCCTCTTTTGGTCCACTCGCCCTAGCCACCAGAACACACTCTGGCAGCAACAGTTGTCGACACTAGGGGAAACCGTAGCCTTGCCACTGCTCGAAATCGTACCGATCAGTAGCGAAGCGGCTCAGCAAGCTATTAAACGCTTGGTGTTAGACTTAGATCAATTTGAGCATGTCCTTTTTGTTAGCCAAAATGCTGTTGCTCACGCATTTGACTGGCTTGATCGCTACTGGCCCCAAATGCCCGCCGGCATTCAGTTTTATGCCGTAGGTAGCAAAACCGCGGAGGCTGTGCGCAGCCATCAAGCAGACGTTATTGAATGCGGCGAGGCGATGAATAGCGAGGCTTTGCTCGCGCTTCCTAGCTTGCAACAGGTAAGCCATCAAAAAGTGTTAATTTGTCGCGGCCAAGGTGGACGCCCCAAACTAGCCGAAGTACTCGAACAGCGCGGCGCAAAAGTAAGTTATTGTGAACTTTACCAGCGAACATTGCCCAACAAAGCAGCTCAGCAATGTGCCGCATTACCGGAGAATAGGCAGCATATAATTCCACTATTTAGCGGAGAAACACTGCAAAACTTGCTTTTAGCACTACCCTCTACCATGAATAAACACGAAACGACCTTAATTGTACCCGCGCAACGGGTTGCCACCCAGGCCCGTGAAGCCGGCTTTAGTAACGTGACTGTGGCGGCGAATGCCAGCCAAGACGCCATGCTAGCCGCCACACGCCAATGCCTTACTCACTCACGCTCACAATAAGGATTATCGATGAACGATAAGCCCAACAATACAGCTACCAGCGATACCCCAGCAGACGATAACGCGACAGTAACGTCGGCGCAGAATACTGCAGAAGATAATACGTCTCTGCCCGATAACAATAGCGACGCATTAACGACCAGCACCGAAACTGACAGCCATTTAATAGAAGAAAATCCAGCGCCAGAACAACCCGTGGCCAATACAGAGGCCGAGACCTTAGAAGCTACAGAAGCTACAGAAGCTACAGAAGCTATCATTGTTAGCGAGCCACAACCCACTAGCGAAGCCATCGATATAATTGAAACACCAACGGCTACAACACCACCCGCTTCAACACAAAACCCAAAAGCCTCAAAAAAAGGGTTTTGGCTACTTGGAACCTTAATTGTTATTGGCTGGGGAACAACTGCTGCCGCAGGCTATTGGGGCTATCAACAAGCCCTGCGCTACCAAACACAAAATATTGATATCCAAAGTGCTTTAACCACCTTAAAGGGTGAATTGGAGAGCCAACTTTCTAGTGATCAACAAAGCCAGTCCAATCAGCTAAAAGCATTAAGGCAAACCGTCGACGGTGAGCTCAAGGCAGTCAGCCGTGAAGCCACAACCGAGTCTCAAAAACTAAAGCTACAAATAAAAGAACATGAAGCACGCTTAAATGGCCAGCAAGAGCGGCTAACAGGCCTTTCAACAACATCACGCGAAGACTGGTTACTAGCCGAGGCGGAATACCTTCTTAAGCTGGCCAACCAGCGCGTATTGATGGAGCGCACACCGGCCAATGCTGTTGCGTTACTCACCCGTGCAGACGCCATCATGGAACGCGTTAGCGCTGGCTTAGGCGATAGAGAACTGTTTGCTATACGCAAGCTGCTCGCAGAAGAAATTACAGCGCTGCGCTTAATCGAATCGGTAGACACACAAGGCCTCTATTTAAAGTTAGGCTCGCTCGCTCGCGCCATTGAACAACTACCCACCCTACCCGGCAAAGAGGAACGCTTTAGCAACAGTAAAAAGAAAGAGCCTATGCGCGAAACTACCTGGGCAACATTCAAACGTGAAATGGACAACGTATTGTCTTTTTTAAGTAACTCTTTCGAAATGTACCCAGACACAGAGCTCGCCAACCCTATTGTTTCACAACAGCGTTTACAGCTAATGCAATTGAATACGCGCCTGTTATTAGAACAAGCACAAATATCATTACTTAAAGAAGATACCGTCAGTTACCAAGAAAGTCTCAAAGCGGCCAGCGAACTCGTTAATCAATATTATTTTGAATCCCCTAAACGCGCCGCCTTTGCCGAAGAAGTGATTGCACTCGCGCAAAAAGATATTGCACCGATACTACCCGACATTTCACACTCACTAAAACTATTACACAGCTATATTGCTGAGCAACACCGTTTAAATGCACCTAGCGCGGGCTTAAACAACAGCAAGACAAAAGGAGCGCGCTAATGCGTAAGTTTTTAGTGTGGGTGTTTTGTCCCTTTATTTTTATCGGCTGCGCTGCAATGTTCCTCATTCCGATGATGCAGCGCGACCCTGGCTACGTATTAATCGCTGTAGGCGGTCAGATTATCGAAATGCGTTTTGGGATGGCAGTACTGCTTTTCATATTAATTCTCATCAGTATTTGGTGGTCAATAGCGCTGATCAAAGGAACATGGAAGGCCACCCTTAAAACCGTTACTTGGTGGCCCGCTAAATCACAAAGCTTACTGTGGAAACGCCAAGAGCGCGCCATGGCCGCACTCTGGGAAGGCAATATTCATGAAGCCCACCGCAACTTTGTAAAAATTGCAAAAACTAAAGGCCAGGACACCGACACACTTAGCCTAATTAACGCCGCTAATACCGCTGCCGATTTAAATCAATTTAATGAAGCCGACAGCTTTTTATCGCAAGCCGAGCGCCTAGATGACAAAGCCCATGCGGTAACATTATTGATGAGCCGCGCGCGCTATCACCAAAAGCAGGGGCAAACCGATGCAGCCTTGCGCTTGATTAATACCGCACTCAGCCAACACCGCTTGCATCACGGTTTATTAACCATGCTACTGAACTTACATCGCGACCAACAAGATTGGCCCGCCTTGCATGCACTACTCCCTCGCTTCCAAAAAGCCCGTATATTATCGAATGATGAACAAGTAAACCTCGAACGCAATATTTACCAAGGCCTGATTACTTGCGCCACAACACCAGATGCCCTCAGTAGCGTGTGGCAAACGATACCTAAAGGCAACAAACAAGATCGCACACTGGAATACGCCTACATTCAACAGCTACTTAATTTGAAGTGCGATACAACGGCCGAACCCATCCTACGAAAACTACTTAAAAAACATTACGACGATGAATTAATTAATCTTTTTGCCCGCACCAAAGTTGAAGATACCGCCTTACAACTGCAATACGCCGAGCGCTGGTTAGACCACAAAGGCGACAACCCCATATTGCTGCTAGCCCTAGGGCGAATTGCATTGCGCTGTGAACTCTGGGGTAAAGCGCGCGACTATTTAGAACAAAGCCTAAAGCTTAAACCAGCGCCCGAAACCTATGCAGAACTGGCTCGCTTACTAAGCCATTTAGGTGAACACAAGAATAGCAATGCATTATTTCAGCAAGGCTTATTGCACAGCGCCAATACATCGCTACCCAGCAAAACTATCCCTTAAACCGGAACATCCCCTTTCAATGCGTATATTTAGTTATCAACCTCCAGCGGGCTTACCGCCCGTTATTTTTCAAGACGAATACTACCTGGCCATCAATAAACCCAGCGGTTTACTGAGTAACCCAGGGCGAGCGGCGCATACAAACGACTGCGCACTAACCCGATTACAGTCGGCATTTGATGAAATCCATTTAGTGCATCGCCTAGACTGTGATACTTCTGGCGTATTGATTTTTGCCAAACAGAAAAAAGCCGAAGGCGCCTTAAAAAAGCAGCTACAAGAGCGTAAAGTACAAAAAACGTATCACGCACTGGCATGGGGTATTCCAGCACAAAAGAAAGGGAGTATTGATTTAAGGCTAGCCTCAAATCCGGATGATATTCCACTTCAAAAAGTAGATGCCAACGGTAAAGAAGCCGTAACCCATTACACGATACTTGAAAGCAACCCCGAACAAAATATCGCACTGCTTGAGCTACGCCCACTCACCGGCCGAACCCACCAATTACGCGTACACCTAGACGCTATCGGCCACCCTATTTTAGGCGACCCCTTTTATGGCCATCAAGAATCTCAGAGTAATAAACCGCGCCTTTGTTTACACGCTAAGACCTTACAGTTCAAACACCCATTTACCCACAAAGAAATAATCATCGATACAAGCACATCGTTTTTATAAGTACACGCAACAGATAGACGCGCACCCTTTTAGTCATAAAAAAACCCCGTTAACACTAAGCCTTAACGGGGTTTTTTTATGCGGTAAAACTCAATAACATATTGAAAAATTAATTTTCGTAACGATTTTCTCGCAACCAAACAACACCGTACAACATACCAGCCGCGATAATAGTACCTACCCAAAACTGCATTAAAGTTAAGACCGCAAACAAATCACCCCAACCCGAAGAGGCGCTCGACGCCGTGGAAAAATCAGGAAAGATATAGCTCATAAACAGCGACAACATTCCCGTCGAACCAAAGACAATCTTTTCAAAAATCACGCTGCCCAGCAAGGGAATAATAGCCACGAGAAAAGGCGTTTTTTTCGCATATGCCGAAGCTAGCAATAACCCAGCGACTAGAGGTAAACGCCATAGCGATGCAGCTAAAAATGATCCTACATATTGCCAAGCTGAGCCTATAAATGTTTGCTCAGCCCAGACAATATCCATTGCCCCGTCAAAACCAGACATTACCGCAAGCACCGTAACAACCAACAACAATACTAAGCTAAAGGCTAAGGCACACAACCACGCAATGGCCGGCAATACGCAGGAAGCTACAACCACTTTAGTCAATACATTTTGCGTTTCGCTAACAGGCATCGACTTCCAAAATAAAATACTGCCATCCTTTCTATCAGCCGACAAACACCCTAAGAGATACGTCAGTGAAATGAAAAATAAAATACCCGAGAAAGCCATATAACCAACATTATTAATTATGCCGGCACCTTCGCTCACGTCTTTATCCGGAAAAGGCATCGTACTTGCTGCATGATTGCTGTGCGGCACGTCTTCTTCACCTATGACAATGTCGTGATAATCAAATTCACGAACATCACCTTCATGCTGTGTTTCCTCGTGGCTATCATACTGGTAACTATGACTAAACTCTGATGCGCGCCCGACGGCTATTGCAACAAGTATTGACACACATAACAAAACAAAAATAACGATAGGCGCCTTAATAAACGCACCGTTATGCTCCCACATTTCACGTTTAACCGGAATAATATAGCGTTCCATTATACTCCCACCTCTGTTGGATTAACCTTAGCGACAAACAAATCAGCAATGGTTGGCGTACGCACTTGCCCAAACGGAGCCAATAAATCACTCGAAACATTTTCAAATAACAGACTTACGCCACCCAAGCGTTGCTGCACACTAATCGGGCGATAACCGGCCTGCTCAACCTCGGCTTGTTGCGCCTTCGTCACACTCAATTCAGTAAAGCGCTCCCCGACAGATTCCATCGGTAAATCCAATACCAGCTCACCGCGATTAATAAACATCAAATCAGTCAATATGTTCTCAATCTCTTCCACTTGATGTGTCGTGATGATAATGGTTTTTTGTTCATCAAAATAATCACTTAATAACGCATTATAAAACTGCTTACGATAGACAATATCCAAACCCAATGTGGGCTCATCCAACACCAATAAACGACTATCAATAGCCATTACTAAAGCCAAATGAAGTTGGGTAATCATGCCTTTGGATAAAGCACTGATACGGCTATTGGATTTAATGTTTGTTTTGGCCAAAAAATGCTGTGCTTTTTCACGGTTAAAACGTGGGTGTACGCCAGCCACATAATCGACAGCCTGACTCACCTTTAACCAGCGCGGCATAATAGCGGTATCGGCAATAAAGCTGACTTGCTCCATCAGTTGGGTACGCTGCTTTGCTGGATTTAAACCCAACACATTCAACTCACCGTCCACCGAGGCCAAACCCAACAACCCTTTTAATAACGTTGTTTTACCTGCCCCATTCGGACCAATAAGCCCGACTATGCGCCCAGGCTCGATAGTGAAATTAATATTTTTTAATGCTTGATGACTTCCGTAACGTTTATTAACACCCGCGGCCTTAGCAATAAAATCACTCTTAGTATCGATATTCACGTTACGCCTCCTTACTTTCAGGTTGCGTATTCTGTAAAGGCAGATAACCCAGCAACTCTTGCTTAGAGATACCTAACTGCTCTATGCGCTGCACTAGCTTAGGTAACTCAACGGTTAAAAACTGTGTTTTTTCAGCTTTCAATATTTTATCTTGTGCCCCAGTAATAACAAACATACCCAACCCTCTTCTTTTTTCGACTAAACCTTCATCAACCAATGCTTGATAAGCCTTTGATACGGTTAAATGATTAATTTGATAGTCAGCTGACACTGTGCGCACGGAGGGTATTGCATCACCCTCAACAAACGCCCCTTCTAAAATTAAGCCCACCATACGGTCGCGCAACTGGCGATAAATGGGCTGATCATCATTCCACTGATCCTGCATAAGCACACCTCAATACTAATGATAAATAAACTGTAGCCATAACTGTAATCTCGCACTAAAGAGGAGGAACATCGCCTTTACGTACAACATCACTCACACCAGATATTTTCGAATAAACTTTCGGGTCTCCGTAATAGTGGACGGTACCGGCGCCATTTAAATGCAAATCTAATTTTTCTTTCACCCATAACTTAACGTCGCTTGCACCCGCGTTATGTATATCGACCACACTACTTTCTAAGGCATAGGCGTTATAATTTGATGCACCATTAAACTTAAGGGTTTGCGTTTTAACATTACCGGCAACTGTAATATCAGACGCGCCATTACCATGAATTTCTAATTCATTCGCATTTAAACTGGCAACTTTAAAATCACAGCCGCCATTTAATTTCAATTGCAGCTTATTGTTAACCGTAAGCTCTGAAAAATTAATGGTACTACCACCATTAACATTTAATTCAAAATTTTCAGCCTTAACCGCTGAAAGAACATTAACCTCCATTCCGCCCGACACCTCCAGCCACTGCAATTGCGTTAATGTCACTTCATAAGCGATTTTGGAGCTTTCAGAAAACCACCCCCACCGATTTTTCTTACGTATGCGTAAAATAGGACCTTTAGCATTGACGGTGACTTTATCAAGCTGCGAAATTGGGGCTGTCATTTTCAGTTGTGGCTCGGCGCCTATACGTAACACCAGTGTCCCATCCCCCTCAACCTGTAACTGAGTAACGTCACTGATTGCTACCGTGCGCTCAACAATATCTTCGGCTAATGCTGTTTGCGTACAAAGCACCATCACCCACGCTAACAATACTCCGATAACCACTGGCATAAATTTCATAACCTTATCCTTTCAATGTGTTTAAGTTGTATTTGAGTCACCGAAGCTGGCGTTGCCGTCAACCAGTGTTATATACAACTATATCACCATAACTCAAAAGCGCAACTTCACCCCCAAAAAAATATGGCACCTGCTTCAACAAATAATATATATGTATTTTAAATCAATGAGTTACAACAAAAAAAATAATAGACCCCAGGCTAAAAAAGTCGGCAGAGTACTACCAGTAGGGTGTTATGGGAGGTATTAAGAGGCCAGAGGGAAGCGCTAAAACGGCTGATATTGAATGGCCGTAATCCACCATTCAGCCAAACCTGTTGGCGTTTGGACACGAATTTCATCATCAACAGACTTACCAATTAGCGCTTTTGCCATTGGCGAGTCCACAGAGATGCAAATGGAGTGTGCATCAATCTCATCACTCCCGACTATACGGTAATGCACCAACTCATCATCTTCATTTTCGAGCGCAGCATACGCGCCAAAATAGACCTTGCCTTCTTGGCGGGGGGAGTAGTCCACAACGGTGATCACATCTAAGCGCTTCGCCAAATAGCGCACGCGGCGATCTATTTCGCGTAAGCGCCGCTTGCCATAAATGTAGTCGGCATTTTCACTGCGATCCCCGAGGGCGGCCGCATCATGTACCTGTTGAGTTACCTGAGGACGCTCTACTTTCCAGAGCTGCTTTAGCTCGGCATTTAGCGCCTCATAGCCTACGCGCGTAATATAAGCAGAGCGGCTCATTGCGCGCGATTAAATAAACGCAAAAAATTAGCGGTGGTAATTTCAGCCAAAGCATCGTAACTAATGCCTTTTAAATCGGCGACATATTCGGCCACTTCACGCACATAAGCGGGCATATTAGGCTTGCCGCGATAAGGGATGGGGGCCAAGTACGGCGAGTCCGTTTCTACTAGTAGATAATCTAACGGGGTTTTGCGTACAACATCGCGCAGGCTTTCGGCATTTTTAAAGGTAACGATACCTGAAATTGAAATGTAAAAATTGAAGTCCATCGCTCGTTTAGCCATATCCCAATCTTCGGTAAAACAGTGCATAACGCCCGAAGCTTCTCGACAGCCGTGCTCTTCAATTAGCGAGAGAGTATCCTCTTTTGCGTTGCGAGTATGCACAATGACAGGTAACTTCTGCGCTTTACCGGCGATTAAATGGTTAGCAAAACTTTGCTTCTGCTGCTCAACAAAGTCGGTACTGTGAAAATAATCTAATCCAGATTCCCCTATCGCAACGACCTTGGGTGCCGTAGACCAATCGGTTAAGGTGGCATCGCTGACAACACTCTCACCAACATCACAAGGGTGAATCCCCACCGACGCAAAAACGTTATCGCGCTTAGCTGCAATATCCAGCACAGCTTTGCGGTTTTCATCGCTGATGCACACACACAAAAACCGACTAACGCCTCGCGCTTGCGCCTGGTCCAACGCAACCTCAACGCTGTTATCGCTTTTGGTCAGATCAAGCCTATCTAAGTGGCAGTGTGAATCGGTAAGCATGCAGGAACCTCTTGATAACTTAATTTAGGGAGTATAAAAACATAAAAAGGCCGCAAGCGGCCTTTCGAAACATCTTCCGCAACGATTGCTGCGCGGATTATGAGCTAGGTAATGACCTAAGCCCAGTATTAGTACTTACATTGTATGCGTAGGGCGATCCGATTCTAGCGTACCCGCAAGATACGTCTCTATTTTGCGGTTGGCGGTTTCATCATCACCATCAAACTGCACGCCAATACCTGCAGCACGATTGCCCTGGGCTCCTTTAGGCGTAATCCAAATCACCTTACCTGCGACAGGTAATTTCTCAGGCTCATCCATTAAGTTGAGCAGCATAAAGACTTCATCGCCCAGGCTATAAGATTTGTTGGTAGGGATAAACAAGCCGCCATGCTTAATAAACGGCATATAAGCGGCGTATAACACTGCTTTATCACGAATAGTTAACGACAATATGCCGTTACGAGCACCGCCAATACCTTGCATAATTTTGCCTCTTTTTTATTATTTTGCTTCACACTGGTAATCAGTACCACTGAAATAACGAGCGTTTTTTCTAGATCGCGCCCTTCAAGTAAAGCCAACCTCTATAAGCTGCTGCGAACAATAAGCGCTTAACGCGCCAGTGTCTAGGTTTGCCGCGCCAAGCGCTGCTGCTCGGCCTTAAAACCTAACAAAATTAGCATTAACTCTTCGCAGGCTAAGACTTTGTTGGGATTACTGCCCGCATTTAACTGCGCCAAACGACCCTGAACGGTATCCAGTAATGAGTATAGATGCACTGGCAGCAACTGGGCCAATATCCCAACAACTTCAAGATCATCCTTCATTCCAGCGCAATTCACTTTTATCGCGCGCTGCAACCACTGCAACACAACACCAAAAACAACCGGTACATCAAACGTCGCGAGTTTTTTGCTCGCATCCACTGGCGACAAGGCACCACTTAAGCCTTTGGCTAAAGCCTCGGCAATATCGTTATGAATCTCAAGCTGATTACCATCAAGCCATTCCAATGCTTTTACCGGTGCGCCGCCTGCCGCCCGAAGAATAACTTCAGGCTGGCTAACTTGGTTGCGCGATAACCACCCAAGCGCTTCATCCCAGCTGGGCGTGGGCAGTGCAATTTGTGACGTCCTGGAGCGAATGGTAGGCAATATACGTGCAGCCTGATACCCCACCAGCAGGAATACGGTATCACCGGAAGGTTCTTCTAAATTCTTCAAAATGGCATTGGCCGCTTCAACATTCATCACCTCTGCCGGAGCCACCAGTATCACCTTACGGCCACCCTGCTGTGCGGTGTTAGCAACAACACGCGAGAGTTCACGAACTTGAGCAATCTTAATAATATGACTGCCTTCTTCGGGCTCCAAAAAAGCAAAATCGGGGTGTGATCCGGCTGCGACTAAGTCGCACCCTCGGCAACGACCACACGACTGTGTTTCCGCCGGCGAACGACACAACAAAAACTGCGCCATAGCCATGGCCAGGCCACGGGTCCCCATGCCATCAATACTTTTCAGTAATAGCGCGTGCGGCAAGCGCTGGCTATTCACTTGCGTGACAAACTGCTGCCAATAATCATAGAACCAAGGGTATGGCGGTTGAGCAAAGGCAGCAGTGGTAGGCGAATTCATAAAGGCTTAACTCAATTGAAACAGTGCCGTATGGGCACCGCTGAAAATATTTACACTCTAACAAGGTCGGCAGCATACCAGCGGTGCCGCTTTCTTGCGATAATCCTAAAAACCGTAGTTGAGAGTCAAAAAGATGCGTATTCCCTTGGTGTGCATAGCATGCAGTGAAAATGCGTGGCCACCTTATTGGTGATGAGTCATTTTTACCGCACGTTAGGTGCGCTAAGGGGATGCGTATACTTTGACGCTTCGACTGCGGTTTTTAGGATAATGCACCGTAACGCCCACAGCTCAAGCAAACAACAACATCGCTTGATTCCCACTAGCTTTTAACGATCCCGCCCCACTTATGCCCGCTATAGATATTATTTTTGAGGACGAACACCTACTGATACTCAATAAACCACCCGGTTTACTGAGTGTGCCCGGTAAAACAGAGCCCGACTGCCTGCAAGCGCACGCACTGGCCTATAACGCCAATATTCGCGTGGTTCACCGGCTTGATATGGCCACGTCGGGCATTATGATTTTTGCTAAAAGCCATAATGCACAAAAAGAAATGGGGCAATTATTTGAAAAGCGTAACATTCACAAAACCTACCAAGCCATTATTCAGGGCCGACCAAAGCTCGATACCGGCAGCGTAGAGCTACCACTGATCTGCGACTGGCCTAATCGCCCCAAACAAAAAGTGTGCTTTGATTCCGGCAAGCCAGCAACGACGCAATATTCACTACTCACGCACTTTGAACAGGCCAATGTGTCACTGGTAAAGCTATCGCCAATTACTGGCCGCTCTCACCAATTACGTGTTCACTGTTTAGAACTGGGCCATCCGATATTAGGGGACAATCTGTACAACATCGATGATTCACACTTGCGTGCACCTAGGCTGTTGCTTCACGCGACAGAGATTGCATTCACCCACCCGATAACTGACGCAGCAATGCAAATCAATCACACCGCTAGCCTTGAAGGTCTAATTCAACAGATTACGTAAGGGGCGAGGAAGCAATACCGAATAAGCGCTAGCTACCGGTATATTTTAAGAGACCTTTTTCTTGAAATTCACGAAGCGATATACCAAAAGAGCCGTCGGGATGAACACGTCGAATTAAGTATTCTTTGCTCAAACCTTCGGTTTGAATTAAGGACAGGTTGTACATCTCGGGTTTATCTAAACGCTTATGCTCGGCATCCAAAATCACGGAAACGCAGGGTAAATGGCGATATTTTTGGCTGGCCTCTATAACAATACCAATTTTGCCAGAGACTAACTCAACAACGCTGCCGGGAGGGTACAAGCCCACAGTTTCTAAAAACGCCAACGCCAGCTGTTCATCAAACTGCTTGCCCCGCTCTTGATAGATCACTTTCAAGGCATCCGTTGACGTGCGGGCTTTCTGGTAACAGCGATCAGCTGTCATTGCATCATAGGCGTCAACAATGGCAATAATTTTAGAGAAGAGAGAGATCCCTTCTCCCGGCAATTTTCGGGGGTAACCAGTACCATCGACACGCTCATGGTGACTGTACGCCACATCAATAGCACCGGTGTAGATATTACCCGCACTGAGCAATAAATTGCGGCCGTGAATCGTATGCGCCATCATCATGCGCATTTCTTTGGGAGTCAGTCGATCGGGCTTATTCAGCACCTGAGGCGGCACTCGCATTTTACCAACATCGTGCAGCAAGCCACACAGACCTAGCTGCTGAAGCTCTTCTTCACTCAAACCGAGATGACGACCAAAGGCAACAGCCAAAATACAAACATTTAAGCAATGCTCGGCAGTATATTCACTTTCGTTACGTAGGCGTGTCATCCACATGAGAGCATCGGGATGGCGAATGACCGATTGTACGCACTCGTTAACCGTGGCTTTAGCGGAATCCGTATTAATGGCACCGCCAAGTTGAATATCATCTAACAGAGATTTAGTTAAGGAACGCGCTTGGCCAAAGAAACCTGTGCTGCGGCGATGCTCTTGATACACATCCGCTTGATGAGGGTATTTGTCATTGCCATTGGCAAATGCTGTCGGTGTATTAGTATCATCATTCGCTTTGGCTTTACGTGCTGTATCCACCCACACGTTCTCGCAGTACTGACACACAGTATTCACGTCATCGACAGACTCGATGTAAAAGCCTTGCATCAGGAACGGCGTATCGAGCCATTCGCGATCAAGCTTAGAAATATACATGCCGACCCTTAACTCGGAGACATGCACTTTAACAGTGGTATCAGACATTCAGCACCTTCGGCGAACGTTTTAATGCTTCAATGCATTTTGTATTTATTTCGATAACTTCCATGTATAACTCCACTTTAGTGGATCTGCAGGCCAACGCAAGCAATCAAGCACACGACACCAGACAAAAGTGAGACATTCACTCCACTCTTCACACAACAATTTGATTAAAAATCACCCCACCCGATGAATAGATTCTGCTAGCGAATGACAAACATACTCAAGATTATCGTAACTTAAGCCCGCGATACTTGCGCGCGAGCTCCCCAAAAGATAAATACTCTTTTTCTCGGCTAGCCAGGCTACCTGTGGTTGCGAGATTCCCAAATAAGAAAACATCCCGCGCTGATTCGCCACAAACTGAAACTCAGGTAAACCCAGTTCGGTCATTATAACGCCAAATTTGGAGCGTAGTTGCTGAATACGACCCCGCATAACATTAAGCTCATCTTGCCAACTATTCGTTAGTACCTTATCCGATAATAGTTGCGCCACAATGGCAGCGCCGTGGTCCGGTGGCATAGAGTAAATACCACGAACGATACTTAACATATGCGTCTTTGCGGCCTGTGCTGTAATGCTGCTAGGGCATAGCACCGCAACCATGCCTACGCGCTCACGGTATAAACCAAAGTTTTTTGAGCAAGATACCGCCAATATAAGCTCTGGCAACGCGCCGGCCATATAACGTAAGCCCGCGGCATCTTCATCAAGCCCCTCACCAAAGCCCTGATAAGCCATGTCGACAAAAGGAATAAAGCCCTGCTCCTGCGCTTTAGCGGTTAGCCAATGCCATTGCTCTAGCGTCAGGTCAACGCCTGTGGGGTTATGGCAGCTGGCGTGAAGCAACACAATATCACCACGCTTAACCTGCTTGATAGCGGCTTGCATTGCCGGCCAATCCAGCTTTGTTTGGCATTCGCTTAAATAGGCGTACTCGCAAAGTTGCAAACCGGTATTACCTAGCAAGGGAATATGATTTCCCCAAGTAGGGTTGCTCACCCATATGGTCGCGGAAGGCGATGCCGCCTTAATAAGCTCTGCAGCCACCTTAAGAGCGCCACAGCCGCCGGGCGTTTGAATTGCTGCAAGTCGTGAATCAAACGCGGATAAAGCCTCCCCGAATGCGAGCGCTTTCATATGCGTAATAAAGGTTTCGTTACCGGCTGGACCAATATACGTTTTACTCGTTTGCTGCTCTAACAGCTGCGCCTCTGCCGTTTTTACCGCCGTCATAACGGGTGTTTGTCCGGCATCATTCTTATAAACGCCCACACCTAAATCCACTTTACGTGGATTAGCATCCTCGCGATAGCGCTGCATCAAACCTAGAATCGGATCCGCAGGCAATGCCTGTAAAGAGTTAAACATGACCATCGCTCATCAAAAAGGTGATTAATTTCAACCATTTACACAGGGAGAAATCATTATGCGAGCGATTATCACCTGCCTTGGCAGGTAAATACAAGGTCATTAGATGAGGAGAAATAGTGCATAAAATAATGCACGCGCACGACTAACCTGTAACTGCTTGGGACGAGGCAATAACAGCGCATCCAATTAGACGAAGGAGCCTGCAAGGAGGCAGGTTATTAGACTTTGTTTCGTTTAGGGGTATACATTATCAGGATGATGCAACAGCAGTTACCGAGGCATGTAAGGGCCGAGGAAAAAATACTTTATCCAATAATACTTGCCTCCTACTCCCTCAACAGCGTTACTCAAAGCGTTACATGCCCCGGCATGCGCCCCTTTGAGCGCCTTGTTGAAGAAGCAGGCGCCCTCGTCTAATTGAACAAACTATTATTGCCTCGCCCCTAACGCCTTTAATCAATAAGATAGGAAGCAAAATAGAGCAGCTACAACAAACCAAACCGCTCTAGGGTACTACTTAACTTATCTGCATTGATGGGTTTATGGATAAACTCCAAGGCCCCTAAATTCATAACACGCTCTTTAGCTTGGGGCTGAATATCACCGGATATTACAATCACCACTGCGTTTAAGTCTTCAGCGCGAATAGTTTCTAATACTCCAAAACCATCCAGCTCCGGCATAGTGAGATCTAAAAAAACCATCTCACCTTTGCCTTCACGTATAGCCTGCACACCCTCCAAGCCGTTTTTAGCAAAGGTGATATCCACATCCCAGCCACTAGGCAACGATTTGGCGACCTGCTTTCTGGCCATATTAGAGTCATCACATATCAGTAGCGGGATTGCCATACGGGCTAACCTTTATCAATCAACACTTTGAGT